>CADBQC010000104.1 GCA_902796745.1 uncultured Pseudomonadota bacterium | reverse complement strand
GTTGCAAAAATGCAACAGGGGGGGGGTAAACAAGCAAAAAGTTTGTACAAAAAAGCTATGCATGTGGAATTAGCTCATGTCAGAATGGAATTAGATAGTTGTTTTTTAGAAACGAATTATGAATATGAAAAAACTTTTAGCAACTGGATTAATTGCTTCGGTTGCATTTGCGACAGCAGAGTCATCGGCTTCCTGCAGAAACGGTGGATTTTATGTACAGGGTAGTTTTGGCATTTCAACGACAAAAATGAAATACAAAAACAATCTTGACCCGCAATATAACGTATTGATCGACGAAGAAGTGGAAAAAATGCAGGTAACTGCTCTGCATTTAAATCATAACCAGAATTATGAGCAGACTCTTGGCGAAGTATATAAATTAGCGAGTCTTTCTTCTTATACAGCTAACACGAATGCTACTAAAACTAGTTTCAACAAGCGTAAAAGTTTGTTTCAGGGAGAACTTGGATTTGGATACTATAAAGAATTTGGCTCGGAGTTTGTGATAGGTCTATCTCTGAACGTGGGAAAAAACTTTGGGAATGTGAAGAAAAAAGAAATGGGAGTAGCGTTGAAACACAATTACATGAAGTTATCCAACGAACTCGTTGAACGTGCTAATGCAGGAAACTTTAATGGTGCTGATGGCCAAGCCATAATAAAACATGCTTTGTCCCCATATTCGGATGAAGAAGTTGACATTGGCGGAGGTGAGCCGGTTGTTGATCTAAATCATTTTGGAGACGACGTTGTGCTTTACAAACGTGATCTAGAGCTAGAACTGAAGTGCAAAAATAAGTACTATGTCAGCATCATGCCTAGATTTGGTATTTTGGTAAATCCTAAACTGGAGTTGTATGTCACAGCCGGCGTTAAGATCAAGAGTGATCAATATACGCTTTATGTCCCATCTCTAAAAAAGAGCGCCAAGAAAACAGTAACGAAGTGCATACCTGCTGTTGGCTTAGGGTTACAGTATAATTTCCAAAACGGAATATTCGCGAACTTGTCATACATCGTCAATTTCAAGGCAAAGAAAACTTTCAAGTTTAAAACAAACAACCAAATTGGTATGGATTCTACTGTAAAACATACATTACAAAATTCCAGCCACGACATCAAACTCGGATTTGGATACAGATTCTAAGCAATATCATGGGCTCTTTCCTACGCGGGAGAGCCTTTTTATTTCGATTGTGATGGCGACTTGTTTTTGTGTATCAGTGTCAAACGCTTTCGCCTTGTCATGCATAGAAACAAATCGTAGCATAAAGTTATCGGCGCTTTGTGTGATTTTAGAACAGCTGAGATTTTTGATTGTGTTTCCGTGGTTATGGGCATTGTAGCTCCGATATTTCTAAAGTGTCTAGTGGCTTCTATGACGTTGGGGTATGTTTTAGTCATCAGAAGGCGCTTTGTCGTGACAATCTCTGCATTATCACGAACGATATGTAATATTTCATCCTGAGTATAAAAATGCAGGTGTGGTATTTTAACATCATTGAATATATCCAGGTATTCGGCAAAGCTCCCCTTCAGTGGCACTGAGAATGCAAAATATTTTACGTAGTTCAAAATTTTTTTCAAAAATAACTCAAAATCTTTGAACCATTGAACAGATAAATTAGCAATAGCCATGTCAAAATTTTGAGGCGCAAAATCGAAATTTTCAGCATCGCAATTAACAGTTGTAGCATCCGGTATTTTTGATTTGGCTATTTGCAACATTTTATCAGATCGGTCAAGCAAAGTTATTTTTGCCTCGGGAAATCTTTTTTGCACTTCTAAAGCGATAAAACCAGTACCTGCGCCTATATCAACAAATGATGAAATGTTTTCTTTTGGCAACATTTCCACTAACTCTTTTGCAGAACGTTTTTGGGCAAATGCATGCGTATCGTAGTTCAATGCAGAAATTGTGCTGTCAAATGGCATAACATATCCTTTTTTAGGGGCGCGATGTGGTATGTTCAATATCTTACCACATCGCGCCCTACTATGCTTCCAGTCCTGCATCCTTTATTTCTTTTGTATATACCAGCATTAGAGCAGAACCATAGTGAGGAATTACAGTTAATTCCCCAGATATAACTCTGTTAAAGCAGGAATTTTGTCCAGGGAATTTTGTTGTATATTTTTCCAGTTCCCATTTGAGTCCTTTTGTTGAAATGGAGCATTCAGGAATTCCAATAATTGAAATTTTTGTTCCAACTGGGAATGTATATTTACTCTCTTCTCGCACCTTGTAACCTACCACGTCGTCAGTTACAAATATGTTTCCATCTGTTTGCATAAATATATTTATATTGTTTATCTCATGGTCTATATAGCCACCAGTTATGCCACATATAATTGCCGGAAACAAATTATTTTTCTGCATGTATTTTAGTGCTTTTTGAAAATCAGAATAATTTTGATCTTCCATTCTTTCGTAATGATATATTTGTAAAATGTCTGGAGATACGCTATCTAAATCCCCAATTACTACATGTGGTGTAATGCCCATTTTATGCAACTTGTTCGTAGCTCCATCAGCAGATATAATAGGCAACTGCATTTCATTGAAAAATTCTTTTGTTGGAATTAAACCATCTAGGACGAGTATTGATTTGTAGTTATCCTGCTTTATAAATTGCTTCATCGTTCTTTTCCATATTTTTGTTTCTGTATCAGTAAAATTATGCTAGTTATTAACGCTAATATATTACTTATTGCCACCATCTTATCTTTTATAAAAATTCCATATATTAACCACGATACCGCGCAAATCAAACAATTCCAAATCATTATTGTTGATATATCTTTCGCCGATTTTGTCTTATATGTTTTGTAGACTTGGGGTAGCAAACCAACTATTGTAGTTATGAGTGCCACATACCCAAAAAACTCTTTGATTATATCCAAGATGTTCATTGCTTGTCCCTTTGCAAAAGAGGCTAGATGTATTAGGACATCTAGCCTCTACTAGTCTTGTTATTTATCTTCTTTTTTCTTCTCTAGAGCTACGCCCAATATATCTCCCAAGCTAGCTCCGCTTTCAGTCGAACCGTATTTTTCTAAAGCTTCCTTTTCTTTCTTGATTTCTAAAGCTTTTACTGATAGATTAACTGTTCTAGACCCCTTAGCTACTCCCAATACAATCGCTTCTAATTTTTCGCCGACAGCTAAGGTATCCGGTTTGCGTCTTGCCTTATCACTGGAAATATCTGCAGATTTGATAAATCCATTTAGTCCGTTTTCGAGGATAACATCGACGCCATTTGAACGTATTTCTTTTACTTCTACAACGACTACATCGCCTTTCTTTGTAGCGTTTGTCGCATCTGCATATGGATCATTTTCTAATTGCTTTATACCAAGGCTTATTCTTTCTTTTACGGGATCAACGGCTAGCACGACAACCTCGATTTTTTGTCCTTTTTCGAACATCTTTGATTTATCTTTATTCGAGCCATCGTTCCAAGAAACATCAGAGACATGCACCATTCCGTCCAGTGTATCCGTTACGCCGACAAAAACACCAAATTCAGTGATGTTTTTAACAACGCCTTCAAGTTTTGTGCCTACAGGATGATTTTCAGCAAATTCCTTCCATGGATTAGGCTGACACTGCTTCAATCCTAAAGCGATTTTTCGCTTCTCCGGATTTATTTCGAGCACCATAGCTTCTACCTCTTGCCCAAGCGTCAAAATCTTACTTGGCTGTGTATTTTTGAACCAGCTTAACTCAGTTATATAAGCTAATCCTTCAATGTATTCTTCAAGCGCTATAAATGCACCATAATCAGTGATATTTGATACTTTACCTTTGTACTTTTCTCCAACTTTGTATCTCTGCTCGATGTTCTCCCATGGCGAATCCATGAGTTGCTTCATACCAAGCGAAATACGCCCTGTATCTTTGTTAAATTTCAGCACTTGTACCTTTATATTATCCCCAACACTGACTATTTCCGAAGGATTTGATACGCGCTTCCAGGACATGTCGGTTACGTGTAGCAACCCATCAATTCCACCAATATCCACGAATGCGCCATATTCCATCAAGTTCTTGACAACACCATCAAGAACAGCTCCCTCCTGCAGCTTCGAAATGACATCATTGCGAATTTCGTTTCTCTCCGCTTCTAAGACAGCTCTTCTAGAAACAACGATGTTGTTCCTGACCTTATCCATTTTTATAAGCTTAAATGGTTGAGGTATGTTCAAAAGCGGGGTGATATCTTTTACTAATCGCAGATCAACTTGGCTACCCGGCAAAAATGCCATAGTTCCTTTGATGTCGACTGCAAATCCACCTTTTGTCTTGCCAGTAATAATTCCTTCTACTGACTCACCTGTTTCAAGTTTCTTTTCTAAAGCATTCCATACCGCTTCTTTCTTCGCCTTTTCAATGCTTAGAATTGGCTCACCACTTTTGTCTTCGTATTTATCAACATAAACATCCAAGGTATCTCCAATGGAAACTGTATCAGTCCCTTTCAGGGCTTTTATGTCATCCAAAAACAGTCTGCCTTCCGATTTCAATCCAACATCAATAATAGCTTTGTCATTTTTGATCCCCACCACTGTTCCGAGAACTACTTTACCTTCTAACGATCCCTTGCCAGCGAGGGATTTCTCCAACATTTCAGCAAAACTGATTTTTTCATTATCTTTCATATTCACCTAAAATTTTTGAGCAGAAAAACATTTTCTGCGTAAAAAAGCCAAACCACTGCGAACAGTGTAGCATAATTTAATTCAGAATATGAAGTCCAATTGCTATTTAGTGGAAAACTATTCCTTATATATGACTGTACATCTATCAGGTTTGAATTGTAAACCAATCAACACTTCGTATGACAATAGGTCAGCATCTTTTGCCATATCTTTAACTCGATAATCTTTTGATAATATTGTTGCAATTGCCCCTGGAGCGGTTAATTCATCAGGAATGCTAGTAACATCACAAGTCGTTAAATCCATAGAGATGTTGCCAATTATGGGCGCTTTGTATATTTTTTCAGCGCCATAAAAATATATAAATCCATTATTTCCTAGATTTCGTCGTAAGCCATCACCGTGTCCGATTGAAATAACTGCAAGTTTTATATCATGCGGAGCTGTATATGTTGCGCTGTACCCAACTGTATTTCCAGCAGGCAAAGAATATCTTTGCAACACACGCGTTTCCAGAGTTAGAACATTCTCTGCCTGCAAAGGAGAATTTATTTGTATATCATGCAAAAACGAGCCAATTCTAACAAGATCATAGGCATACTCATGCCCCAAAAGAGCTCCTCCAGTTGCTGACAAACTCGCCTTTACATCAATTTGCGTTCTGATTTTTTCCAAAATATTATCAAATGCTGTTTTCTGCGCTAAATTCATTGGATGAGTTCTGTCATCTGAACAAGCCAGATGCGAAATTACATACGGTATATGCTCGTTTTGCAATTGTGGTAGTATCGTATCAATTTCGTCCATACGCAACCCCAGCCGAGAGAAGCCTGTATCAACAAATAACACAAATTCCAGATTGTTGTTTTTTATAGCATTGAATTCATTCAACGAATTTATTACAGGGATGATATTATGCTCCTTAACAAGCGGTATATCGTTGCCCAGAAATCCCTGCAGATAATATATCTTGGCGTCACTCGGCAAAACTTTTCGTATTGTCAAAGCTTCGGCTAAATAGGCTACCCAGAAATCGCGACATCCGGCATCGTATAACGCCATTGAAACTTCAGTAGCTCCCATCCCATACGCATTGTCTTTGACTACAGCTGAAGTAATGGTAGAGTTACCAACAAAATTGGCAATGGTTCTATAGTTTTGCTTGATAGCTCCTAAATCTATCGTTGCTTTTATAAATGACATGGACACACTACATAAAATTTCTATTTGTTTAATCATATCACGCTATAGAGCCTGTCATGTCTATCTTTTGCTTTATTCCCTTCTTCACCTTATCCAAATCACTGCACGTCAAAAGAGGAATTAAGGCGTTTATTTCTTCGATGCTCTTATCCCACCATTTGAATTTAAGCAATAATCCAATTAATTCATCATCGAATCGCTTCTTGATAATCTTGGCAGGATTGCCAACAGCAATCGTATAGGGGGAAATATTACTGCCAACAACGCTACTTGCACCTATAATCGCGCCATCTCCTATGGTTACACCAGGGAGTATAGTCGCGTTTTGACCAATCCAAACATCATTTCCAATAACCGTATCACCCTTATATGGCATATCTGACGCTTTTGGTGGTTCCATATCCCATCCCTCAAGGGTATAAAACGGAAATGTTGTGACAGCATTCATCTGATGATTGGCATCATTCATGACAAATTCAACTCCAGTTCCAATTTGACAGAACTTTCCGATAACAAGCTTGTCCCTGCTCCAGGGATAAAAATTAGTTACATGAGTTTCAAATTCCGAATCTGCAATGTAGGTGAAATCCCCAACAATAATGTTGGGGTTCTTAACCGTAGGCTTTACATATATTTCGTTCTCATAGCCTGGGATAGGATGCACCGCACTGGGGTCTGGAAGTTTCCTGCTTTTCATACAGCGCTATGTGTTTAAGCTAAATATGAAGCTAAATCCAGCATTCGGTTTGAAAAGCCGAATTCGTTGTCGTACCAGGATACAATACGGCAGAATTTTTCGTTGATGACGGTTGTACCGGTTGCATCAAATATCGAACTCAGCTTGGAGTGATTAAAGTCTGATGAAACCAGTGGCTCGTCATTATATCCCAAGATGCCTTTCAGCTCTCCATCAGATGCCTGCTTCATAAGTTGATTTATCTTTTCTGCACTCGCCGGTTTCACCAGATTGCACTTCAAATCAACCAGTGAAACATTCGGTGTTGGTACTCTTACTGCCGTGCCGTCCAGTTTCCCTTTCAGTTGTGGCAAAACTAGTCCAACCGCTCTTGCTGCGCCAGTTGTGCTTGGTATCATCGAAAGCGTCGCCGCTCGAGCTCGTCTCAAATCTTTGTGCACAGTATCTATTAATCTTTGATCACCTGTATAGGAGTGTATCGTTGTCATAAAGCCACATTCGATACCAAATTCCTTATCCAAAATATAAGCAACCGGAGCTAGGCAATTTGTTGTGCAAGAACCATTTGAAATCACCAAATCGCTTTCCTTGATGCTCTTGTGATTTATGCCATAAACAACTGTCGCATCTGCACCTTCAGATGGAGCTGATACGATAACTCGTTTTGCGCCTGCTTTAATGTGTTTCTCTGCATCAACTTTTTTGGTAAATCTGCCAGAGCATTCGAAAACAATATCAACCCCCAGACCGCGCCAATCTATC
>CADBQC010000103.1 GCA_902796745.1 uncultured Pseudomonadota bacterium | reverse complement strand
ACGTGAAATTTTGCCATTTCAGGATATTGTCATCACAACTGCTCAAATCCCTGGGAAGAAAGCTCCTTTAATTATAAAAGCAGATATGATTGAAACAATGAAAAAAGGCGCTGTAGTAATTGATTTAGCCGCAAGGAGCGGAGGGAATTGTGAGATTACTGCGTCTAACAAAGTTGTCGAAAAAAATGGAGTAGAAGTGATCGGATTTGAGAATATTTTAAATCTTATACCATACGATGCATCGAGATTATATGCAAAAAATATGTTTGCTTTTTTGGAACTACTAGTATCGAACATGAAAATACAACCAGACATTGCGAAGATTGAGGATGATATCTTAAAAGCAACGCTAGTTATGCATAACGGCATCAAATTAGAGTAAAAGTTAGATGTCATTTTGAAACTTGATAATGTTTGGCATGTTTGATGTCGCAAAGACAGTTGCGAATTGGCTGGATGGAGCTTATCACATCTGAAGTTGCAAAAAATACTTTATATATTGCAGATGTTTTACCTTGGTGAAAATGGGAAACCACTTTTCTACGCTAACTTCGAAGCTTGGGATTTTGGTCCCGTTGAGCCAAATTTGTATAAGAAATTGATGAACGCTGGGGCTGATAATATACCCAGATGGTTTTTTATTTTAGAAGACACCATAAGTCGAGATGATCCAGATTATGAATTTATTGAGAATTTAACAAATATACTTCTCGAAAAAAAAGCCCCTCGTTTCTTGTCAGTTACGTTCACGATGATAAAAGTGCATGGAAGAAAGTTTACAAACAAGGAGAAAAAAATATTCCAATTACAAATGAAGATATAAAAGAAGAGTATGAAAGAAGAGGCGAGGATGAAGAGTAAACCTGACTTGTCTAGGCGACTAAGAGATGCAAACAAAAATGCTAACAACAAGATGCAAACACTTAACAAAGAGGATACAGAGCTGATAAAGCAGAGGCAACATAAAGAAATGAACGTCAAGAAATTTCTTCGGTGGCTTATGTTCCATGGAGCTATACAGATTCTAGTTAGGGTAATATCTTCGTGGCTCACGATTAAATTGCCATCAGTAAGTATTGTTGGGTTACTAATTTTCAGGTACTGTTCATATTTGTTTTAGCAGAATGTTATGAATTAGATTTTATGAAAATTTTGATTGATCTAATGCTCAAATCCAAACGCAATTTATGAAAAATATCCTTAAAAGTGACATAATGTGAACAGTATAAGATGAAAGGAAGCGCTATGTTATTAACGGTTTTTGTTTTGGCTTGTTTTGTTGGGTATTACGTCGTTTTGAAAGTTACTCCGGCGTTACATGCGCCTTTGATGTCCGTTACGAATGCCATATCCAGCGTTATTATCATTTCAGCTGTAGATTATGTGTTTTTATCGAAGATAAGCAAAACTCAAAATGGTGATTTATGCGAATGGCTGGGATTGTGTGCAATTTTTTTAACTGCGATAAATATCGTCGGCGGTTTTATGATAACAAAACGCATGCTCACGATGTTTTCTGTCAAAAAGAACTCAAATAAGGAGAAGTAGCATGATTTTACACTTTGTGGGCACTTATGTGTCTCTCGTTGCTAGTGTGTTATTCATCCTGGCATTACGTGGATTGTCTTCAGCCAAAACATCAGTAAGTGGTAATCGGTTTGGGATGGTTGGTATGACGTTGGCACTGATTGGTACCCAAGTGCCAGTCTATTTTGAAAATTTGGATATAAGTTTAACCTCTGCTTTGATGAAAGTACTAGTAGTCGCGGTTTTAGGAGGGCTTATTGGATATGTGATAGCTAAAAAGATAAACATGACTGCGCTACCTCAGCTTTTGGCTGGATTCCATAGCTTAGTAGGTATGGGAGCCGTATTCATTGCGCTAGCATCGTTTTTTCTCACGTATGGAATGACTTCTGCAAATCATGACGTTATGCATGTGCTTGAACTAGTTTTAGGAGCTACTATTGGAGCTATAACATTCACAGGTTCAGTAGTTGCATTTGGCAAACTTCAGGGAATAATCAGTGGCAAACCTTGGCGATTTAAGAGACAAAGGCAAATAAATGTTATCATGGGGCTTTGTCTTATAGGATTAATGTTTGCATTTTTAATAAAGCAAACGCCGGAATTACTTATTTACGCTGTAATTTTATCATTGATAATCGGGTATATGCTCATAATGCCTATTGGTGGTGCTGATATGCCGGTCGTTATTTCTATGCTAAATTCATATTCCGGGTGGGCGACAGCTGGCATAGGTTTCTCAGTCAGCAATGAACTTTTGGTAATCGTTGGTGCATTAGTCGGCACTTCTGGCGCGATATTGAGCCACATAATGTGCAAAGGAATGAATAGATCTTTAGTTAAAGTCATATTCGGTAGCTTTGGTTCACAAAATAAAATCACAAATAGTCAAAATGATCAAATGCACAGGAATGTCAAATTATGTAGTCCTGAAGATGCTGGATTTATACTGCAAAACGCAAATTCAGTCATAATTGTCCCGGGATATGGTATGGCGGTCGCGCAAGCTCAGCACGTTATAAAAGAGCTTGCAGATGAACTAAAGTCCGAAGATATTTCTGTGAAATATGCCATTCATCCGGTGGCTGGTCGAATGCCTGGGCATATGAATGTGCTTTTAGCGGAGGCAAACATACCATATGAAGATGTTTTTGAGTTGGAAGATATAAATAATGAATTTGGACAAACTGATGTAGCGATAGTGATTGGAGCTAATGACATAACAAATCCTGCAGCGAAAGAAGATCCTGCTTCGCCAATATATGGTATGCCTGTCCTTGATGTTGAAAAAGCAAAAACTGTTTTGTTCATAAAAAGATCTCTGGGCTCAGGTTATGCCGGTATTGAAAATCAGCTATTTTATCGAGAAAATACGATGATGATTTTGGGCGATGCAAAAAAAGTATGCGATAACCTAACAAAAGTACTAAAAAATCGATGACTTAACAGATAGATGCAAAAATTCTTGAAGAGCTCATGATTGTAAATCATCTATGCCCAAATCAAAAATTCAAGCAAGAATGTATGAAGTTTCGCAAAAAAATATTTGACTTGGAATAAGTAAATCACATAGCATAGTTTCATGAGGACTGTTAAGCCTGTTTTTTGAGGTTTTTGATGAATAGAGTTGAATTTGTTGCTAGCATAGCTGAGCTTGCCGGATTGAAGAAGACTGAAGCAGATAAAGCTGTATCGGCGTTTATCGATGTCGTCACATCCGAGTTGGCCAAGGGTGAAGAGATTAGATTGATTGGCTTTGGTAATTTTTGCGTATCGCACAGAAATGCGTCTGAAGGGAGAAATATGAAGACTGGTGCGCCAGTGAAAATCCCAGCAAGAAATCTTCCTAAGTTTAAGCCAGGCAAGAATCTTAAGGAAGCTGTCGCAAAAGGTAGCAAATAATAGGCGCTTTTGCGTTTATGTTGGGCGATTGGCTCAGTGGTAGAGCATCTCGTTTACACCGAGGGGGTCGGCGGTTCGAACCCGTCATCGCCCACCATTTT
>CADBQC010000102.1 GCA_902796745.1 uncultured Pseudomonadota bacterium | reverse complement strand
TATTTGCTTCGTTCCCCCGGACAAAAAGCTTTGGCGTTCCGAGATTTTATCCTATTGAAAAAAACTCTTTTATCGCAACATTGAATTTTTAGATTATAGTTTTCTTTCAATATGTTCGGCTTACGCTAACTAAGAAATATGTCTTTTGCATCCACAACACAAAAAAATATAAAATCTTATGTTTTTTATCATATAATTGCTTGTGGATTAGTCTTAGTTTTTAGAGAAAAATATGAACATAAAATCTTTGTGCTTAGTTGGAACACTGTTTGTGTCCGTTGGTATATGTTCAGACAATGAGCAGTCCTATCCAAATCATCAAAGCAATCATGTTGTGACAGATCTGCCAGGTCTGACAGAAGTTCCTGGCATAAATGGTCATAATCCAGCGAATGGGCTAAATACAAATACACAACAAAATGCTAACGTGGCGGAATATGCTTCAGATCTGATAGCTATTCCTGGCATGGAGGAAGATGAACCAGCTCTGATCGAAGTTCCTGGCTCAAATAATCACGATCTAGCGAATGAACATAGCGCGAATATGTCGTCCCTATCAGCAGGAAATTTGAATGATTTTATTCAGCAATACGTTATGAATTCCTTTACAACACACATGCAAAATTTGCTCAGCGGGAACAATGTAGCAAATGCAAATACAGGAGAACAAAATGGCGACGTTGCGCATGAATCAGCTGCGATAGAAGTTCCTGTGCAAAATGAACAACCTAATAATAATGATCCAGCTCATAACCCACAAGCAAACGAAACAGAAAATCCAGCACAAAATTCAAATAATAATCAACAAGAAAATTATACAATAGAAAATCTAACTAACGACTTTAACAACATCAAGTTTTAATCACTATATATTGTAAAAAATTACACATATACGAATGCCGTATATGTGTAATTTTGTTTGATTTCTAAATCGAGTTTATGCCTACATATATTTATTCTAAAAGCAACCAGAAGAGCAACTATTCCAGCAGTAAAACTACCTAATGATCACTAGCTATTTGCTTATGCAATATCGTCGCCATCACCATTATTGCCCAAAGTCAGTACTTTCAATCTGTTGCGTAATTTTTCAAGCTCACTACTAAGTGCAAGCGCCTTAAAGCTATGTACATTAGATCGGGAATTGCTAGTTAGAACTTTCAATTCATCTTCCATATGCGCTTCTTTTTCGAGGAGAATACGCATTTCATTTTTTCCAACTGAATAAAAAGACATATCAATTCATCCGAATACCCACACTTGTATTATCGCGCATTTATAAAGACATGGCAAGAATTTTGGTGCGGATGAAGGGACTTGAACCCCCACGACTTGCGTCACAAGAACCTAAATCTTGCGTGTCTACCAGTTCCACCACATCCGCAACATACAGCTATGCTACCACAGAACTTCCCAAAACCACACACTATTTTTATTTGTCTTAGAAGAATACTTTACGCCAACTTGGTTAAAAGAGACCCCTGGGTGGAAATAGAGCAATATCCGGATATGTATGTAAACTCGTTTTCATGTTTAATATAAAACCGTTCTTCTCCAATTCCTGACGCAGTCAACTCATTTTTACCAATTCTGCTAATCCAATATGCCGATAATTTTGCACAAGCTATTGGTGACGAAATAGCACGGTATATTCCCAATTTTGGTGCAAAAACTTTTAGGCAAAAATCATAGTCTAAATTTGTTTCATAATGCGTATCGGTTGTTAGCGCAAATGAGTTGTAATCAATAGCTTTAAGCATATCCATATTTGCTTGCAAATCTTGCAATCTACTTGGACTTCTTAGTTCAACAATCAGCTCTCCCTTACACTCAGCAAGTGAGACAACGAGCTCTCCATTTAAGGCATTACTGAGGTTGAGTGGCGTCGGAGATTTTGCTAAATCGACAGTTGAAAAACGTACTTCAATCCTTTCATCATCCGAAATATTGATGGCAAAAACCCTAATTCCACAAGTAATGCTGAATTGATTCAGATTTGTTTTTGAATGGATCACTTTGGCTCCAGCATATAAGCTATTACCGAAAAACAATCCTTTTGCTGTTGGAGTATAACAAACCGATTCAAATGTTCCATTTTTGCGATCTCTTAAAAATATGCTTTCAGGTGAATTTATCTCCATAGCAACATCTTGTAATAAATTTTCATCAGATAAATCATCAACAAAAAACACTGTGGCAGGAATACCCCGCAAAGGTTTATCACAGAATGTATCTACTGTCCAAAAATCAGTCACCATGTGTGTCTCCAACTAACCGATATATCCATTATTCCATAATACAAAACGAATTTTCAACGTTCTTTAAATATCGGGGGCTAACACCTATATTAACAAAGAAGAGCTCAGCTATGTAAAAGCGAGGCGATTGTTTGTCAGAGTATTTTACTCTATCGTCCGTTTCTCCTTGGTTGTTACTGCACTTTTTTACACCTGTTCCTTGTTTGCCATTCACAATTCTTGCTTTCCATAACGCTTTACATACACAAAATTTACAACTTTTTATGACTTTTGCGTTCATATCTTCAAATTATCCTTATGATACTTCTTTGCTAATTTATTTGTTAATTCCCCACTTCGCTGGTATTTGATTAAAAAAAATCATTTGGCAGAAGTTCTCATTTGTATTATATTTGCATCAAATTATTCTCATTTATCATTCTAAAATCTGATATTTCAATATTGCAGAATACCCAGTATGTGCTTTTTATTTTTGAGAAAATCTTATGATGTGTAAGAAACTTTATGGAAGTGCTCTGGTTCTTGGTGCCTCTTTTGTAACGATGAATTCGGTATCGTATTCCATGGTTGCGGATGTGAATCGAGTTAAGCAAGGCTGGTATACACCTCAAAACCAATGCTATAACTCGAATAATTACTTCAATAATGACTGTGGAGTAAATCAGCAGGATTTCCATCAAAACAGTTTTGCTGATGATGAGTGTAGCCCCAAGTTCCAGGCCGCTTTAAATGACTTCCACAGTGTTATGAGTCGTCCATCTGTAATTGGCGGAGTTAAGCTGACTGATTTTCCAGCTGTTATCAGCGCTCAAAATAGGCTCATTGACGCTATGTCCGAAGTTATTTCCTTCCTGTTAAGAATGCAACAACAGCAAGTAGATAGAGATAACGCGCTCAGGGATGTGTATATGAGGCGTGGGGACTTACGTGCTTCGCCTTTTACCAATAGACGAGAACCAGAGAAGGAAGAGAAAAAAGACTGGAAACGTCAGCTGAATGACAAAGACTATAAGATAATTAATATGTATTTGAACTACGACAAAAAAAAACCAGAAGAATACAAAAAAAATTTGGAAGACGACGAAGTAAAACAAGACGCGAGAGAGCTTCTTTTACAAGGCTGCAATACCCCGGAGGATTTAATCAAGAAACTGAACGACAGCTTTGAAGCTAAGGCGACCCGAGTGGGTAGGGAGAAGAAACTGCAATTATTTAATAAGCTTGATGAAGAATTCAAAGCATTGCAGCGTCGCTTAATGGATTGGCAGAAAAAGCTGAACGAACAAGAACCAAGGCAATAGTAAAACCAAAAATAGGAATGTAGTTAG
>CADBQC010000101.1 GCA_902796745.1 uncultured Pseudomonadota bacterium | reverse complement strand
TTTAAAAAACCACTCACCGTCTCTGTTGACTGAGATACCAGAGAAACAACGCAAAACGCCTTTATGGTAAAACCGAGAAGTTCAGGATTTATTACCGCGTGGTATCCCTGCAAAACCCCTTGATGTTCCATAATCTTAAAACGGCGCAAACATGGCGGGGCAGAAATTCCAGCCCTCTCAGCAAGACGAACATTGGACATTCTCCCGTGTTTTTGCAGGCTATTCAAAATTACCATATCGACGCTATCAAGATTCATTGCAACAGAAAACGTAACATTTTTCTATATGGTACAAATATAGGTTACGTTTCCGAAGTAGAAATCTGAAGATTTTTTCAACCAGTAAGTGGCAACAATGGAGATACTAACATCTCGTCAGATTAAAGATTTTTTGCTATATCGGTTGCAGACATTCCTGCTTTTGCTAATTGTGTATTGCGAGCGGTATGAGACGGATGAAATTTACTGGCATTGAAGAACTGAATTTTTTTTAATAAATATTGTTTTTTATCGGCAAATAGCTTTTCTGCAATGACATTAGACAATCCTCCCAAAACCCCTTCCTCTATAAAAAGAATTTTGTCGTGATTTTCTGCATATTTGTAAAAGGTCTCAAAATCGAATGGTTGAACAACTCGTGCATCAATTATTGTCGGACTTTTGCCAGAAATTGCAACCGCCTCAAGCGCCGTTTTTAGCATATCTCCAACAGAAATAATCAGCGCTGTTTCCCCTTCTGCGATAACTCTGCTTTTTAACTCAAATATCGATGGCGGATAAACATCGGTAGCTTCGGCTTTAGGGAACCTAATTGATATTGGTGCTTTATCATAATCAGATGCGAACTTTAGCATATTCTCAAGTTCCATTTGCCCTGATGGCGCCATAATAATAAACTGCGGGAAGTTCTGCAGCATCGATACATCATAAAGTCCTGCATGCGTTTTCCCATCAGCACCAGGAAATCCAGCCTTATCGACAATAAATCGTACCGGCAAATTTTGCAGAACAACATCGTGATATATTTGGTCAAATGCCCGTTGCAAAAAAGTCGAATAGATGCAAACGAAAGGTTTATACCCCTGTTTTGCCAAGCCGGCAGCAAAAGTTACAGCATGTCCTTCAGCAATGCCGACATCGAAAAACCTATCGGGGAATTTTTCAGAAAATTCTGAAAGACCAGTACCGGTTTTCATAGCAGCAGTAATACATATGATTTTTTTATCATTTTCAGCTAATTGAACAATCGTTTTGCCGAAAACATCTGAATATTTATTTTTTTTCGATTTATCAACACCGTGCATTTTTGTCGCATCACGCTCTGCCTCAGCATATCCCTTGCCCTTTTGAGTAATTGCATGAACTAAAACTGGCTTATATGTGGCTACATCTCGAATATTTGTAAAAATCTTTATAAGTTTTTCTAAATCATGACCATCTAGCACGCCAACGTATTGAAAACCGAATTCTTCAAATATGTTATTGCCTTGAATGATAGCCTTAACACAATTTTCAATTTTTCGCGAAATCTTCTTCGGTAAAAATGTTAGGGATTTACTTATCAGACGACGCACCGATAACCCTCCTCGAGATGCAAGGAGTTTTGCAAGATATAGCTTCATAGCACCAACAGATTCGGAAATAGACATTTGGTTATCGTTGAGTATGACGATGAAATTTTTTGTTCCAGCTACATTATTCATAGCTTCATACACCATGCCACCACTTAGTGAACCATCACCTAAAAACGAAATCACTTTATAAGTTTCACCGTCCAAATCGCGTGCTTTCGCCATTCCAAGAGATGCACTTATGGATGTTGATGCATGTCCAGCGATAAAATGATCGTATTCGCTTTCTTCCGGATCTGGAAATCCGGATGCTCCATTTTCAGTTCGCAAATTTTCCATTAGCTCGCGACGTCCCGTTAACAATTTGTGGGCATACGCCTGGTGTCCCACATCGAATATGAGGCGATCGGCTTCTATGTCGAAAACGTAATGTATCGCAACAATGAGTTCTATTGCTCCCAAATTCGAGCCTAAATGCCCTCCATTTTTCGTGGTTATTCTTATGATTTCGGAACGCAATTCGGCACAAAGTTCTTTTAATTGATTGATATTCAATTGCTTCAAATCTGAGGGCTTTGATATGCTATCTAAAATCATTTTATATCCACTATAACAGGGGCATGATCCGATGGACGTTCTTTCGTCCGTGTGTGCTTATCAATCATGCAATTTTGAACTTCAATATTTGGTGTAGCTAGTATGTAATCCAACCGTAGCCCATAATTTTTTCTAAAAGAAAAATGCCGATAATCCCACCATGTATAAATTGGTTCGTTTTCCGAAGGCGCTAATTCGCGCATAATATCTCTTAATCCAATATTTATTAAATCCTCAAACAGTGCCCGTTCTCGGTCAGTGCAACATACCCTACCTTTCCAGGTCTTTGGATTGTAAACATCTGCATCAGTCCTTGCTATGTTAAAATCCCCGCCAATAATAAATTTTTCATTTCGTGATGCCTCTTTGAGATGACTAGTCAATATTTTTAAAAAATTTAACTTGTATTCATACGCTGGCGCATCGACCTCTTGTCCATTCGGAACATATACTGATGCGATAACGTATCCATTTACTAGCGCTTCGACGTATCGAGCTTGCGGATCATCTTTAAAAACTTCTTTTCCCGTGCTTATACATTCGATTGGGTATCGTGACAGAATTGCTACGCCGTTATAACTCTTTTGCCCATAAATTAGGCAGTTATATCCCATATCCTCAATGTAGTCTTGCGGAAATGTTTCTGTTGTACACTTCAACTCCTGAAGCAAAATAGTATCAACATCATTTTCTTTTAGAAAACTCATAAGATGCTCAAGACGAGCTCGTACTGAATTAACATTCCAAGTGGCAACTCTCATAGTTCTTATGGCAATAGTTCAAAAGTTACTTACCGATTAAATTTTAGTTTCCTGCACTTCAACCGCAACTAAATTTTAGGGTATCTTAAACGATTTTCCGCATCTACACGTCTGTGCATCATTATTTCTTACAACTATTTCTTCGGAAAGCCCAGGTTTTAGCTCTATCGAAATATTTTCTACAAATGGAATTGCATTCTTCTCTATCGCAAATTTTATTCCATTGCGCTCGATAATCCTATCAGAAGAACAAGGTTCTTCAAGTAATAAAACCAGCATGTTCCCAGCACATCCGCCTCTTTTTAAAACCAATCTAGGAATTTTCCCTGAATTTTTCTCTAACGCTTTTTTGATTTTTGCTTCAGCCTGCCTGGATAGTATCATTGCTAGTCTCCGATGTTCAAAGCTTTTAAAAGATCGTTAAGTTCTTGCCTAGCAGCGATGTGAGACAAGCTCATTTGTGAAGCAGAAACGTTACGATCAAGTAAGGTCAGTCCTGATAGGAACAGCTCCCTAAAAATCACACGTTCCTTAAATCCTTTTGCCAATCTGAAGCCAATCCGCTTTGCCAGTGCAATCAACACTCTATCCAATTCTGTTCTATTTTTTGATGCAACGCTGGACATTCTGTTAACGAGCACAATCCAATCTATTGAGCCCTTGTCCCGCATAATTCTTTCCTTTTTTTGATTCCATACCATTTCTGCATAGGTGCTTGGTCTAATATTTGTTTCAGTTGAATCATTTATGCGTACCAAGAGATCCAAATCAATAAAACTTTCATTCATCGGAGTTATAATTACATCAGCAAATGAATGCGCTATTCTCGACAAACTACTGTCATTACCAGGCGTATCAATCACGATATAATCATGCTTTGTAAGAGAGTTTAATAGGCTCGTAAAATTCTTTAAATTATCCCGCTCTATCTGCGAAACAGTTTCTGCTTCACTCTCAAAAACAGGTGTGTGAATAGGAGTTAATATCTCTGGGTTTTCACGCTTTGTAGCTTCTCTGTTCTCTATATACCGCGTCAATGTTCCTTGACGAGCATCAACATCTATTGTTGCAACAGAGTTACCCTTCTGCAATAAATTAACAACAAGATGCATCGCTAATGTTGATTTACCAGTTCCTCCTTTCTGATTGCCAAAAACTATAATCTTTTTAGTCATAAAAACATTGAACATTACGAAACTATCAAACTTATTCTATCATTCATCTTTTAGGAACTTCAAATACAATCGGGGGCGCGATGTGGTATGTTTTTATTTTACCACATCGCGCCCCCAAGCCTGTCAAGGTACGCATACGCTCATCGCCCTTCGGTCACGGACCTTCGGGCGCTGACCTTGACAGGTAGGTAATGTTCTATATGAAATATTTTTGCA
>CADBQC010000100.1 GCA_902796745.1 uncultured Pseudomonadota bacterium | reverse complement strand
GGCAATGTGCCAGTCGTGATATTTGGAGTTTCAATAGGCGTTCTAATTATAATCGCCTTGGTAAAGTTATTTATTTTTGCGTATAGAAAGATCTCAGCAGGATTGAATAATATATAATAGGGTTATGGATAACCAAAAGAATATAATCTATTCTAAACCAAAACAGAAAAAACGAACAGTTCCATTGGTTATTGGGTGCATTTTAGCAATTGTTACTATTGTCTCCGCCCCTGTATTCTTGAATCAGCAAAGATTATGTTGCGAAAAATATGGCCAAAGCTGTGGTGAAGTCTGTTGGGCAGTCCTTGGTTTAATTCTGGTCACCCTTCCGCTTCTAATTGAAAGTGTATTTTTTATTATAATTGGTATTTTATACTTTAAGAATATTTGCAAGCATCCATATTGGTGGCTATTTCTTCTAAATATCTTTTTATTAATATTTATTTGCCTCTTTTTTGCGCAACGATGATTATTCCTCAATCTAAAAAAGTAGGAAGCACTCCAAGAATACTAAAAAATAAAAAAGCTAAGAAAGCTTTTCACTTACAAACCTCATAAAAAAGCTTGTAATTCATTTTGCTTATGCTATAATCAATACAAATGACAGAAGTAAAGCAGAAAAATGACGTAAGAAAAATCCTACTCGTAGTGTTCGGGGTAATGTTGGCTATTGTAACAATCGCCGCACTTATCGTCACTATTATTGATGCCAAAAACGGCAGAATTTCTCGCGAAGATTACATGGCTCACTATTTCTATATCGGCATTATTATTTTCTTTTCGATACCACCAATCGTTTGTTACATTATCGAGCGACAAAACAAAAACAGTTTAATGGGACCCATGGCCGACCAAGCACGCTCACCAGCCCTTTTCATTACCGGTCTTATAATCACAGTCGTCGCCCTTTTACTCCACCTAATCCTTCAGATTATGATTTTCCCATGCGAAGGTCTTTGTATTCGCGGTCTTGCTAAAAACTTTTACCTCATTCCAATAATCATTATCGGTATTGCTTTTACGGTGCTTGGCGCCATGAGGCTCTTCAGCAAAAAGTATAACAAAAATGAAAACATCAGTCTCGTATTCTGGATTATCTATTTTGTCGTCCTGTTCGTTGAGGATATCACATTCCTATTGCCGGTAGTGTAATATAATAAACATAAGGAGAACGCGAATGGAATTTAATGAAGAATTCTTACAAGAAATGGGGCTCTCGGCCATGCCAGAAGAGCAAAAACAAAGATTTCTCGCCTATATCCAAGAAGAACTAGAAATCCGCATCGGGCAAAGGATTTCAAAGGGGTTGACCGAGACTCAACTTAACGAGTTTGATATGATTACCGATCCTAAAGAAGCCGCTAAATGGCTAGAGAAAAACCGCCCTGATTATCGTGAAATTGTCAATCGCACCATCGAAGAAATGAAATCAGAAATTCGTGCCAACCGCGACCGGCTAGTCGGTGCTTAGATTTAACTATGCTATAATGAGTATATGCATAAATATTTTAAGCAAGTTACTCTCGTTGCACTTCTTTTGTTAACCAGTTTACTAATCATTCATCCAGTTCTTGCTGCTGATTCCTCAACAAAAAATGTCACCGAAACCATTTTCTTTGGTAACGTTAAAGATGACGACTCGGCCTGTGGCGTATTTACCATCCTGAATACCGTCGTTGATGTTTTTTCCATTGGTGTAGGCATACTGGCCGCTATAGGTATCACAATCGTTGGCATCAAATATCTTACTGCCGGAGGGAATGTTGCACAAACCGAAAAAGCCAAGCATCGCATGTTTCAAATTGTCATTGGTCTCGTGGCTTATGCCGTCCTCTACGTCGGTTCTCAATGGTTAATGCCTGGCGGTAAACTAGATTTTGGCAAAAGATGCGCTACTGTTAGCAGCGAAGAATTGGCCCAAATAAAAGCTCAAGAAATCGCCGAAAAAGAGGCTCAACGCAAAAAGGATGAAGAAGAGGAGGCTAAAAGGAAAATCAATAATACACCTTCAAACTCTTCTAGTTCAACATCAAAAAATAATAACTCTGAATCTGCTCTC
>CADBQC010000099.1 GCA_902796745.1 uncultured Pseudomonadota bacterium | reverse complement strand
GGTGATTTTGATAGCATGAGTTTAAAGAAGACATTTCCTGGTGTATTGAAGTTATTGGATGGACTAGTTGAATTTCCTGAAGGATAGTGGAGCGAAACCAATATTGTTGTGTGCCACTACGATTTTGGAATTTAAAAGATGTATGCTGTCGTCAAGAAATTGCTAAACTTCAGACAATCATCTCTCGGCGACAATGTTTAATTTGATGTTTAAACCAGGTGATTTGGCGCTTTGCGTAATGTCTAGAATTTTTTATTGATGTTTCTTTCATCTGTTCGAAAGTATATATTCCGTTTAAAAACATAGTAATTTCCTTGGCGCCTATGGCTTTGAATATGGGGAATGTCATAAAAATTTCCTTAGGATTCTTAATTGTAATTTTTGATAAAAGATTGCGTACTTCATCGATAGCTCCGTTATACAACATTTGTTCAAATCTATGAGCAATACGTTCGTATAATATGGTTCTTTCGCAATGGATAACTTCAATTTCGAAATCAACATTTTGAATAAATTGCATCTTTGGAAGGCTCCAAAAATATCTAATTGATTTGCCAGTTTCTAGAAAAATCTCATAGGCGCGAATTAGTTGATGGTGCATTGACTGAGGCAACATATGCCTTAAATTTGGATCAAATGAATATAACTCTTCGCACATTGCACTGAAATCGTACACGGACAATTCCTCAGCTTTTTGCCGATTTTTAGCAGATATTATCGGCATTGGTGAAACTCCTTCAATTAGTGTTTTGACATACAATCCTGTCCCGCCTGCAATTATTGGAATTTTTCCAGAGCCGATTGTTTCTTGTATGGCTCCGGCCGCTAATTTAGCCCAGTCAACAGAAGATGTTTTTTGATCATAGTTCAAGTAACCAAATAATTTATGCGTAACTGTAGCCATTTCTTCTTCCGTTGGCAAGGCAGTTAAAATTTTCAGTTCGTTATAGAGCTGAAGGCTGTCACAATTTATAATTTCACCATTTCCAATTTTTGCTACTTCTAATGCTCGCCTTGTTTTCCCGGTGGCTGTTGCGCCAACTATGACTTTTACTGTGGAGTTCATATCTTTAACTTCTTTATATTTGGATTACCTTCAACTAAAGCTCTTACCTTTTCATTCGAAATGTGCGTGTAGATCTGAGTAGTTGAAATATCTTTGTGTCCTAAAAGTTTCTGTATGCTACGCAAATCAGCTCCATGTGAAAGTAGATGGGTCGCAAAAGCATGCCGTATGACATGAGGAGAAATTTTTTGAGCAGGAATACCAACTTCATTCGCTAGTCCTTTTAATAATTTTGCAAAACCTTGTCTTGTCATATGACCGTCTTTCGCTCTAGAGGGAAATAGATACCGACTAAACTTAATCTTTTCGTCATGCAAATTATTCATGTAATTGCTTATTGCCTCTACCGCAACATTATTTAGTGGAACTATTCTTTCTTTATTGCCTTTACCAAGGACTATGAGGACGTAATGTTTTGAATTTTCATCATAAATTATTGCATCTTTGGTTAATTCTACAAGTTCAGAAACTCGAAGACCTGCCCCATATAGGATATGTAACATTGCTTGAAGTTTGGGATTAGATTTTTTTTCAAAATAAGAAAGCAAAAGTTTGGTTTCATTTTCAGATAAAACTTTCGGTAAAGGCTTGTTTTTATTTTTTAGTTTGATTTCTAGTATTGGATTTTGATTTATGAGATTTTCTTCAATTAGAAACAAAAAAAATTGACGCAGAGCAGAAATTTTACGCATAATGGAGGACTGTTTAGCCTTTTTTGAATTAAGGTATTCAATATAATCTTCAATTTCAATTTTTGATATATCGATTTTATATTCAGTATATTTTAGAAACTCCTCAATGTCAGTTCTATAGGAATTTAGAGTTCGTAAAGATAAATTTCTTTCACTAACTAGCATTTCCTCAAATCTATCAATAATTGCTGTTACATCCATAATTCCAAGGGGCGCGATGTGGTATGATTTTGATTTTACCACATCGCGCCCCTAAGCTTGTCAAGGTACGCATACGCTCAGCGCCTTTCGCTCGAAAGCCCTCAGAGCGCTGACCTTGACAGGCAGGAATATTCATATTGCATATTCATAAAAACTATGTTATTCTATTCATAGAATGGTTTGAGGTTAGTTTTTTTAGAAAAGGAGATATAAGTAATGTTAAATAAAAAGTGTTTATTCGGGGGGTATACTTAGTTAATACTGTATTAGTATTGTCTATATTTATGCAAAACAGTATTGCTCAGGATAAAAACTTAAGTGTTGAGGATTCATTGAATTTGCTTAACCGGCTCAGCTGGCGTGTCATTGCCAACAGAGAGATAGTCGGCGCAAAAGAAGGTAGTTGGATTACTAAAATTAAATATAGTGAATCGATACGTAATGTTATTGGCGAGGCAATTGCAGATTGCGTGACAAAGAAAAACGCATTTGCAGGTAAAACATCAGACGATGTTATCAAGTTTGAAGCAGATCCTGCAAAGGTAGAATATAAACAGGCTAACTGGAATGCAGTGGTGTTGTGGAATCTTGTGCACGTCCTTAGTAACGAATATAACCCGGATAAAAATTTCGATATAGAAAAAGCGTTTAATACAGTCGAGGAACGAGTTAAAGATGAATATTCTCAAATAGAGAACATCGGCACAATAGTACGTACATCTATAGAGAATATAACTGAATATGTGAACAAATTACACTTTGCCCAGTATTTTGAACAATTCATCCATACAAGGAATTGCCTAGATAAATGGCGAGCGGAAAGTTTATCGGATACCAGCAAAATCGAAAAAGGAATGGCCAAAAAATTGACACCAGTGTTAGGATTGGACATAAATGAAAACGCAATAAAATGGTTTTTTGAATCCTCGAAGTCTATGGCAGGGAATACTACAGATATCTCTGTTAAAGACTTG
>CADBQC010000098.1 GCA_902796745.1 uncultured Pseudomonadota bacterium | reverse complement strand
TGGAAATTTTGATTATAAAAAGATAAAAATATCTAATAAACATGTAATAAGTAAGTCGAGAATCTGTTTAGACAAAAGCAAAAACTCAGAAGAACAAGTTGTTATTCCAAGGCAATTGATATGGTATCCGCCTCTTTACTTTTGTTATTTAATGAAAAATTACTTTATTCCATAATTGGTTAGGAGTACCCAAAAGTCTATCGATGTTTTTCTCTTTGTACGAATGCCGTAGCGCCGAATATCAAGTATCGCACAGAATCCCAAAGACACTGAATCCATCCGGATTTTTTTATATTGGTTCCGGCTTTGATCGTTTTTTGAATTGGATTTTTGAATATGGCGGTATGAAAAAACACATATCCAATTTCATTATTAGCTGTAATTGGGGCTTTCAGTATTGTCCGATATCGATACACCTTTTCGATTTTTTTTGTTTGTGTTCTTGACAATAAAATCGGCTGTGTTTTGGGTAACTTGACGTTCATAACCGATCGTGTTCCATAAATTACTGGAATACGCAAATAGCTATTTTCTTGTCGCATATTATATACATAAAATTGTTCCAACCATGCTTTGATCTTTTCTATATCGTTTTGAGCCATTTCGCTTGTGGCTTCGCCATATACCAGAATAATAAAACTTGCTTCACTCTTGTTTTTATATCTAATTGCCATCCCGTTTCCCGACATTGCGGATTGAAAAAATTGTTTCGTATCAGTAAACTCTTTCGCCATTTTATGTAAAGTTGCGAGTTGCCCAACATCATATGTCTCACTAAATGTACCTGTATCTATAGGCTTTTCTGAATTTGATGATGTCACTACAACATTTGTATCTTCATTCACTATTATGTAGCAAGTGGTACTTATTTCAGGGAATGTTCTAGCTAACTCGTCGGAAAGCGGAAGTTGGGCAGTCTCAAAAGCATCTGCCCTTAAACACAAAAAAGTTGCAATGAGTATAACTCTATTCATTCTCGGTGTTTATTGTGTCTTTCAAAAATATCGATAAGATATAAGAAATTATCAGGAATACAGGAATGACTAAAATAGCTTTTTCATAACATTCTATACCATAAACTCGAACACCTGCTTCACAAATTTCTCCTTTCCAGAAAAAGTCTAGCAATGCTCCTAAGAACGGCTGAAAAATTGAACCTATAAGCATAACTATGCAGTTAGTCATTGCTAATGTCGTTCCTGAAATTTCTGCAGATACGCTCTCTTTAGCTATTGTAAACCCAATCGGCTGAGCTCCTGTGAAAAATCCAATTAGCAATACTATCCCAAAGGCTACATATAATCCACAATTTGTGTATATAAGCGGGACAAATGCAATCGCTGTGAATAACATAGCCAATCGCATCGTTCGCATATAGCTTCTTATTTTTTTTGCAAGAACTGCAATTGCAACGCTTCCGATCGCAACACCTACGAATATTAGGGCAGAAGCCAGTGCTGCGAACTCATTTCCAATCCCGTATTTTGACATAAAAAACGGAACAGCCCATAACTCGGCAAAAGCGTCAATCGGAAGATACATAAATCCGGCTATAATGCCTGATAACACTACCTGCGGATTTCGGAGCAATTTTGATATATTACTCCAGATTGACTTCGATGTTTTATTCTGTGCATTTGCATTTCCCGTATCCTTTGGAACTAGAACAAATATTAATATAGCGATTACAATACCAATTGCGCCAAGCATATAAGTTGCATTTTGCCATCCAAACGTATTCACGGCTTTTGCAACTGGAGCCCCCCCAAATAGTCCGCCAAGTGTACCCATCATATTGGTTATTCCAGCCAAAATTACAAAATACTTTTTAGGAAATAAATTGGCTGCAATTTGGAGACAGCTGATAAATGCACATGCTGAACCTGCTCCAACCAGGAAGCGCCCTATTTGAGCTATGTGTATTTTGTCAGACACAGCAAATAGGCACGAGCCCAAAACACACAAAACTGCTGAAATTCCAAGCAAATTACGCGCCCCCATTTTATCGAGAATAATACCACATGGAAGTTGTAATACGGTATAAGCGTAGTAGTAAAACGAAATTAAAACGCCAAGTATCGTCGAGGTGGCATTAAATGTGACCATAAGATCATTTGTCATAACACTCGGCGATACCCTTAATGCCAATTCATAAAGGTAAAATATCGCAGCAATTCCAAAGATCCAGCACGATTTACCGCTAACTTTTTTTTCCATCATACGTTCACTGTTGAGCAAAAAAACCTTAAGTCAGAATAGCATACGTTTGGCATTTCGAGATATAAAAGTCTCGTTGCAAGCCAATTTGTATCTTATTTGCTATGAACCTGTACAATGGTAAGCCAAGTCCGGATAATAACCGACATCAGATGGATGAAGAATAAGGACAAAACATACTATACAAGAGAAGGTGGTGGCGATAAAATTATGAAAAAGCGGAAATATCTAAAGTCTAAAAGCACGATAATGGACAAGCGAAATCGAACACCCAACAGCAATGACAAGAGGGGGTAAGAAAATCATTCTGGGGAGTTCGATCATTTCAATAAGCATGTTTGTACGAACGTTTACTGTAATGGTACAAATACTTTATCACAGTTTATCCAGTCATTTGTTCATACATTTGATTCATTCAACTATAAATTAGTAGAAATTTTAGTATATATTTCTACTTAGAATTAAAAAATGTTTTACATGAAACATTTTCAATTTTTGAAACGCCTGTCAAGGTCAGCGACCAAAGGTCAAGGACCTAAGGGCGCTGAGCGAAGCGTACCTTGACAGGCTCAGGGGCGCGATGTGGTAAAATTAAAAACATACCACATCGCGCCCTTTTTTAACCTATAATTCCTGAAAACTTTCGTGAACCTCATAGACAAAACTGATGCTGTAATATACAATCCTAAACAATGGAGTTCTATTTGATGGAATGTGCGATGTTCGAGCGGATGTTTGGTTTTTTTTCAACAGATATGGCGATTGATCTTGGAACAGCGAATACGCTTGTTTATGTCACAAATAAGGGAGTTGTTCTGAATGAACCGTCGGTTGTGGCTATTTCAACAGTAAACGGTACGCAAAAGGTTGTCGCTGTCGGGAATGAAGCAAAGCAAATGTTGGGAAAGACCCCTGAACACATTCGGGCAATTCGCCCACTTCGAGATGGTGTGATTGCTGATTTCAACATTGCGGAATCGATGATTAAATACTTCATAAAAAAAGTTCACAACGACAGATTTCTTTCAGCATCTCCGCGAATAGTAATTTGCGTACCATATGGAGCAACCGCAGTCGAGCGTCGAGCAATTCAGGAATCAGCGGAAGAGGCTGGTGCTAGAGAAGTTTATCTGATAGAAGAGCCTATGGCTGCCGCAATTGGAGCGGGACTTCCGATAACAGAAGCGCGCGGTTCTATAGTTGTGGATATCGGAGGAGGTACGACAGAAATTGCCGTAATTTCTCTCGGTGGTATAGTGCATGCGAACTCCATAAGAGTTGGTGGTGATCGAATGGATGCAGACATTGCTACTCATATCCGAAAAAATTTCAATTTACTGATAGGTGAAGCAACAGCAGAAAAGATAAAAAAGGAAATTGGCTCCGCAGTTATTTCAAAAGATAGCCAAGATGCGACAATGATGATTAAGGGGCGTAGCTTAATAGATGGAAATCCAAAAGAGGTACAAATAAATCAACAAGATGTTTCTGATGCATTGAAGGATTCAATATCAATCATTTCTGAAGGAGTTAAAGACGCTTTAGAACAAACTCCGCCTGAACTAGTTGCAGATATTATAGAGTCAGGCATAACTTTAACAGGCGGAGGTGCATTGTTAGCTAATTTAGACGAGGTTATTTCAAATATTACCGGCGTCTTTGTTAAAGTCGCAGAAAATCCTTTAAATTGCGTGGTCCTCGGGACTGGAAAAATGCTGGATGAAGTTGTTACTAACTCTGATTCCATTTTATTGAAAACTTACTGAGTTTTAACACGAGGTTTGTATGCTTTTGTTTTCATTAGTGTTGAATTTCCTGATCGGGATTATGAATTTTTTGGAGTACCTTCTGATGGGGTACATTATTCTCGGATGGTTCGTGTTTTTTGGAGCCGTAAAGGATAGAGATGGTGTTTTTTTCAAAGTGTATGTATTCCTGATGAGCAAGATAGAACCACTGCTGTCTTATATACGACGATATTTACCTACGGTAGCAGGGCTTGATTTTTCGCCATTAGTGGTTTTTGTGGGATTGCATTTTGCAAAAGTTATAGTAATAAGGATATTTTTCATAATTGCTAATGGATAACGACCTAAATCTATCTATAGCTCAGGTTATAAAGAAGTACGGATTATTTGAAAATATACCCCGGGCAAAAGCGTTTGGACAACATTTTTTATGCGATAGTTCGTTATTAACAAAAATTGTCTCTTGCGCGTTGCCATTGGGGGGTGGCGATATAATAGAGATCGGCCCCGGACCTTGTGGGTTAACTCGAGCAATTCTTAATTTTGCCGAGGGACGGAAAATTATATGCATAGAAAAAGATCAGAATCTAAAACCACTGCATGATAATTTACTAAAATATTCTGGAGCAAATTTAAGTTTCATATATGATGATGCATTAAATATAAATTTAAGTAATTTAGATATCGATAGGTTCACAATTATATCAAACTTACCATACAACGTTGGTACAAAAATATTACTACATTTATTGCAGGATTTAGACAAGGTAAAATCAATGGTTTTGATGTTCCAAAAAGAGGTAGCTGAAAGAATATGTGCTATCCCTGGCACAAAAAATTATGGAAGACTAAGCGTAATATCACAAGTTTTGTGTAATTGTGAAAAGTGTTTTGATGTGTCCAATAGAGCGTTCTTTCCTCCTCCGGATGTCCAGTCATCTGTGATAAAACTCACTCCGAAAATAGATAGACCTAGTGATATCAAAAATCTCGAAAAGCTAACAGCAATTTGTTTTCAGCATAGACGAAAGGCTATTCATACAATACTTAAGAAAGCTTTCCCTGACTTTTCTCAAAATATCTTGGATTGCTGTGAGATAGAGCCAAACACAAGACCAGAAGGAATAAGTGTAGACAAATTTTTGAAGCTATCAACTTTTCTTTTTGCATGAATTCTTTTCGAGTAACTTATTCTTTCCAGAATATTTTACTAAATATAATAAACGCTGGAATAATTTCTAAACGACCTGCAATCATATCACAAATTAAGACAATCTTTGATAGTGCTGGGAGGAATTCAAACTTTTCTCCACAGCCTAGATTTAAAAGACACGAGAAAACTCGGTAACTGATTTCTGAGAAGCTCATATTTGTAAAGATTTCCAAGAATGTACAACTTATCGCAAACACAATCATTAACGAAAGTGTAAAAGTAATAACTGACTTGGTGAGTCCATCATCTATTTTTTTGCCTTGGTATTTTGGAACACTGATATCGAATGGACGAACTAATTTGCATATATGATTTTTCAGCACTGCGAAAAGGATCTGTATCCTAAATATTTTTATTCCTCCTGTTGTGGAGCCAGAACAACCACCAGTAATTGCTAATAACAGCATTAGCATGTTTGATGAGGTATAACCGTTGAAATTTAATCCAGTTGTCGTTATTGCTGAAATTGTTGCATATATGTGTGTGGCGAGCGAGTCTAAAGTCACATGCTCACCATCAGTTATAAGGGTAATAAATATAGGAACAAATATCATAAATAAAACTAACTTTATGTATCCCACTATTTGCGGACTAGATAAAAAACTTCTAAATCGAATTCGCAAGCACTTTATGATTTCTAAAAATGTTATTCCTCCAATAAACATACCAAAAGACATAATCAATTTTATTTGAGCACTGTTAAAAAAATCTATTCCTAGATTTTTCGTTGAAAAACCGCCTGTTGAAATTGCTGAAATGCCGTGACAAATTGCGTCAAACGTGCTCATTCCAGACATTTTTAAACAAAAAGCGAATACGCAGATAAGTGAGATATATAACCATATAAAAAATTTAATTGTTTGCGTAGCACGGGGAAAAATTTTTTGCGATTTATCAGAATTTTCAGTCTGAAACAATTGCATGCCTCCAATTCGCATAACAGGCAAAATGATGATGCCTATAGCAATAATTCCGACACCTCCGATAAAGTGAAGAATAAAGCGCCACAAATTGAGCGCTTTGGGCAAAATTTCAACATCGTGATATACCGTTGCACCTGTAGTTGTGATGCCAGATACTGATTCAAATAACGCTGATATGAATTTTAGCTTCACAGCTGAATAAACATAAAATGGAAATGAACAGATAATTGCGGTACTAATCCATACTGTAACGACAAGCAAAAATGTGTCCTTACTAGTGAAAGATAGTTTGTTACCACTTCGACATGAAAGAACCATAAGCCCCCCCAGAAATACATTAGCTATGATAGATGGCGCAAAAACCCCAAAACATTCAGAATTATTGAATATACAATCATACAGTAGCGGAAGTGCCAAAATTCCAGCTAGGCAACATACTACAATGCCGTTTATATAAATTACAGAACGAATGTTTACCATAACATGGGCTAGCGCATTACATATCTTCTCAAACTAGATAAACATTTTAGGAAATTTTTTGCAAGCTACATAAGTTCATGCGAATGATTAAGCTAATTAACAAAGAAGTGTTCTCTCATGAAGAAGTAAGGCAATAGTAGGATCCAGTATCAGTGTCGATTTGCTTAGCTCATGGCCAGGCGTTGTTCCAGAAACACCTATAAATTCTGATCACAATAGACAGTCAATCTGCATATCATTAAATCAGTTCTTAAGCCAAATGTCGCTTGGACAGGTGCACGTATTTCGTTTAGTTATGCACCTATCCAAGACCTCTGTATCTTTGATTTTTATCTGCATTCACAAAGAGCTGAGTGCTAAACAATGATGCTGTTGTATAATTGCAGATACTCGCTTCCGGTTAATGTTGGAGAACTTTCCATTACTAGGCGTTCTATAGTCTCCGGTATTTTATTTATGAGATCTTTTTCACTATCTAGTACTATTTTCATTCTAAACATTTGTTTTAAATGGTCGTATAGTGTGAAGTTCAAAGCTCCACCTGAGCGTATCCACTGCACAAACGTTATTATCTCCCCATTACTTATATCTAGGTTTACTAGTTTACCTAGTGGCGATTGCCAATCTTCTTCTATCTCCTGGCGAATTTGTTCTAATGTTAAAGTATCGCTAACTGTTCCGTTTAGTCTATTGTTAGCTCTCTGTAGTAAGTCGAATCCTGCCATCGTTCCATATGGTGCGACCAGCCTTAAAACATCGTATCCATCACTTTCTAGTTCCCTTTTGGCAATTGTTTCGAAAAATACCGATATGGCTTCGAGATCAGTTGAAAATGTTTTTGAGCGTTTACCATATTTTATGCGGTATGCATAATCTAGGACATGTCCTGTTTCGTGAATTGCTGTTATTAAAAGAGTTTTTCGACTAGTATATGACACCTGAATCTCAAAATTTTGGGCAACATTCGATAAATCCATATATTTGCATTCTACTTCATCTATGAATTTCTTTGCTTCGCGTACTGATTCTGCATTTAATGGATTGTCTATATTCAAGAATGGCATATAGAGCTTTATTATCTCGTCCTTTGTTTTTCCTTCCATTAGCGATTGTACGATCCCCTCTATGTTTTCACTCCAGTTATCATCCTCACTAATCACAGATTGCATTTGAGAATCAATTATATGTATCCAATTGTCGAAATCAACATATGTGTAATGTCCGTTATTTATCACATCTTTTGCTATGTTTATAAAGTCCGGCATTTTGGCTAGATATTTGCTAAAAAACTTTATAGCATCTGTCTTTGCTTGCTCTAGATTTATTTCTGATTTAGGCTGAATTGAATCTTTTATTTGTTGTATTGCTTGTTCACAGAATGGACGAAAAGGTGGCGTCGCGCTCAATAAATCCTTGCATTCTGGAGCTAACCATTCACATTCATCTATTTGTTTTTTAAGTTTCGTGACTGGATCTTTGTGACAAACATCGCTAGTTGCATTGGCGCATATAGCTAACTGAGATATACATAACGCGCCAAGTAATACTTTTTTTAAGCATAAGAATACGTTCATTTTTTCCTCCCAAGTTGTATTCCTCTTATATTATCATAATATATCTAATTATAAAATAAGTCAATTACTATAATATAAGAATAATTTTAATTACTTGTTACAAATCGTTTATAAAAAAACATATATTGCTGAACTACACCCGCGAATGTTGCGTACTTTTCAACAGGAAATTTTCCGCCGTAGCGTGTTTCGATAAT
>CADBQC010000097.1 GCA_902796745.1 uncultured Pseudomonadota bacterium | reverse complement strand
TGAATCCGATGCAAAACAAAAACGCTGAAGTTACAAGAATGGTACTGCTAAACACATCAATTCTCCATTGACATTATGGCATTTCGTGTTGTGACATACATGTCATCCGATGTTTCCTCCATCTCGAACATTATATCAAGCAAATTCGCACGCTTTACGATTACATTCGCACCGTATATGCAATAGTACAACCTCCGACGTGTATTCTTTTTCCAATGTTTCAAAGAAATTTGCGCTACTGGATCTATCGGCAATTGCATTATTCTACCCACTCCGGACCTGAAACTACCAGGGCCTAAGACTGGCAACACTAGATATGGGCCAGACTTCATTCCCCATTTTTTGAAAGTGTCGCCCAAATTGGTGTTCTTCTTGTCCAGCCCCATTTTTGAAGCAACATCAACTGTACCGAAAAAACCAAAAAGAGTATTTACAATAAAACGAAATGTAGTCTTTACAACATACTCAGAATCTCCCTGTAAAACAAAATTGATAAAATCTATAGGAGAGAAAAAATTACTCGCGAAATTCGCAATTCCGATCTGCAAGAAATTGGGCAGAATGTGTTTGTATGTCATCGAAAGAGGAATCAGAAACACTTTATCAAGAGCATCGTTCACCTTAAACATTAGTCTATTAAAAGGTTCCAGAGGATCATATACGCTATCTAATTCATCTTCAGCCAAAGGCGATTCATCAAATGACCACTCATTATCTGAAGAATTTTCCACCACTTGTTCAACAGTTTGGGCCTGCACTGGATTTAAATTTCCCAAAATAGCCCACTCAAAAGCAAAAAGTAGCATCCAGAAGCACCGCATTTATATCACCATGAACTAATCCTCTGTTGAAAATTGTACTATGATTTCTTCTAAATCTCATTCATTATAAATTTGAGAAAAATTGGCAACATAAAATCCTTTTTAAGGTTGTCAATTTTACAACTATTTTTCCCATTCCTTCTCATGAAAAAATAACTTATCCGAAATTGGAGTTATGATATATTATATAAATATTTTATATATATATTTGACTTTTGTTGCATAATAAAAATTATTTATATGCGTTAACGATATATTAACTATATTATTCTATTCTGATAATGATAGTTGGAATGGCTTTTATTATAAGCTATCCAATTATTGAGTAGTAAATGTTATGAAAGGAGAAAAAAATGACAAATATGAAAAAGATATTGCTAGCGCCTGTAATTTTGGCAACAAGCCAAATCGCCATGGGAGGAACAGGCACTGATAATCTGGAAAACCTTGCTGGCGTGGAAAATTATGGACAGATACACATTCGTGGCGAGCAGACGATAACCTCCGCCGATGGACAATGGCTCGATAACTATGGAACGATTACCCTGTATCCAAAAGATGGTGGCAAACTGACACTTGCATCCACAGATCCTAATACCAGCGTAAATAACAATTCAGGAATTAAGGTACATGTCCAACAAGAGTTTGTAAGCTTAACAGGCATGGAGCCCAAAAAGCTTATCGAAGTTATCGACGCTGAAGGCAATTCAGACATAAAAAATTATTACGGAACGCAAGAAGGTAAGTCATATTACAGTTTGACCGCAGAAAAAGGAAAATTGATTGTTGATGATGGAGAAAATGCCCCAGTGGAACTTAATGATAGTAACATAGGCAATTACACTAATACAGAAGAAATTACTAACCGTTGTATCACTATTTCAGATGCAAAAAGCGCCATCGTATTTGAAAACATAGATGTAGGAAATGGCGTAATGACTCCGTTCCTAAGTCAGGAGGATAACAATACTGTGAATAATACTCTGGTGCTCAGAGGGCAAACCACCGGGCAAGAGGTTCCATTGAGAAATAGTGACGCCGAAGCAATTATTAATGTGAAAGCTAATATCGCCAATGATGGGGGATACTTTGGCGAGTGGACAAACTCCGACCCTAGCAAAACGCTGACACTTAGTAAACCACAAAGACTAAAAGTAGAGGGAAATTTCAACTTTACAGCTTTTAACGGACTTTTCAATGAAGGAAAAGTTAGTTTTGATGCTGGGAAATCCACCATATCGTCAGTAGCCTCAATGTTTCATTCAGATATTGATGTGAAGAGCGGTGCAGAACTGGAGCTTAATCCGCAATGCAAATATTACAATGGCTCAGAAGAACCAAAAGAAGAGGGCATCAAAACAATTAGGTACAACAAAACAATGAATATTGCTAATGGCGGGAAACTAACTGTTAACGGCGGAAAATTAATTATAGGCGAAAATGGTGTTCTGAATTTAGGCGCAGCCTCGGGGGGGGGAGTAATAACCACTGACCCTGAAGGAGGAGATGAAGATTCTGCGGATGATCCTAATCAGGACCTATAGAATGAGAGGAATAACCCGCCGGAGAAGACGCTGTGTAATTTCTGCGATAAAATTGATTGGTGGGGAGTGTTCTCCACCATTTTTTCCTACACGTAACTAGATTTTAGTTGTTGCTCCACCTCAAAAATTTGTGCTAACAAACAGGCACTCCTAACCAATTATAGAATAAAGTAATTTTTCATTAAATAACAAGATCAAAGAGGCGACAATCATATCGATTGCCTTGGAGTAACAACTCGTTCTTCTACAAAATCGAGCTAATCGCCTTCGTATTATTGATTTTTTACTTTCAACCAGACAGGTTTCTGACTTACGTATTATATATTTGTTAAATATTTTTATCTTTTTATAAGCAAAATTTCCATCAGTACACAATATATTTATCTTAAATTTTCTTTTAATTCTAAAAATAAATCGTCTTTACTACCATAAAATCAACTTCTGTTCCTCCAAAATCTAGGATATTGTCCTAGATTTTGATTTCCATCAACAGCAAGTCACACAGATTATGACCAAACCATATTGGGTCAGAAATGCTTTCTTATCCGTTGTAATGTTTCATTTTTGCCGAGCAATATTATAATATCAACGATATTAGGGCCTTTATCTAGACTAGTCAGAATTTTACGTATCGGGTGATAAAGTTCTTGTTTGGTGATATTAAGCTCGATTTTTACAGCATTTAGCGCGTTTTCTATGCTGCTTTTCGAAAATTTTTGAAGTTGTTCTAATTTTTTAGAAAGCGACCGTAAAACTTTAGCTTCCTCTGGAGTTGGCATAAATTTCGATTTAAATCCATTTTGTAATATTTCTTTCCAGACAGAAAAATCATTGTAAGAGTCGATATTACCCCTTATAACTTCGTAAGCAGGCTCCCCAATACCAAAATGAGCTACTTCCGAAAAAGGCTTCGAGTGCAATATTTTTCTGCTAATTTTGAATATATCTTCTATATCAAATTTTGGTGAATTTGCACTAAATTTTGAAATATCAAAATACTTTATTAAATCGTCAATGTTAGTGAATGGAATTGTATCGAGTGAAGACCCCAAGGTAGCCAGAAGGTCAAGAATCGCCATCGGTTCAACCCCTTGCGCGCGTATATCTCCCAGATTTGTGCTACCTAATCGCTTTGAAAATTGAGAACCGTCTTTGTTAATCAAAAGAGACAGATGCGCAAAACTAACCTGATACGTTCCTTTTGAAATCTCATCAAACATTGCAATTTGGATAGCTGTGTTCGTAACATGATCCTGTCCTCTGATGATGTGAGTAATACCGGAATCAAAGTCATCAATGACGGACGAATAGGTGTATAAGAATGTACCATCTGCTTTTATTATAACCGGATCGCTAACGCTATTTAAATCGTATGAGATTGCACCAAGTATCAGATCGTTCCAGGATACTGTTTTATTCGGGAGCTTGAAGCGCCAGTATGGAGTGCGTCCTTCCTGTTCGTAAGCCTTAATCTCAGCATCTGTTAAAGTCAAAGAAGCCCTATCATAAACAGGTGGCTTTCCCTTCGAAATGGCGAGTTTGCGCTTGTATTCCAATTCTTCTGGTGTTTCAAAACATTTATATAAAAAACCATCAGCAATAAGTTTTTCCATGACTTCATGGTATCGTTCTAAACGTTCAGACTGTCTAAAAGTTTCATCATATCCTATGCCGAGCCAGTTCATATCTGCCTTAATAGCATCCTCGTACTCCTTCTTTGACCGTAGTACATCAGTGTCATCTATACGAAACAGAAATTTTCCATTATTTTTTCGGCAAAATAGATGATTTATAATAGCAATTCTTGCATTTCCAACGTGCATAAATCCAGTCGGGCTTGGCGCAAATCTAACTTTGCAATTCATAAAGAACAACACATCTCGCATCCACTTATATCAATTATTTCATAAAATCTCCTGCTGTCCAGTACATTCTCATGTAAACCAGCAGGGGGCGCGATGTGGTATGCTTTTAATCTTACCGCATCGCGCCCCTAGGCCTGTCAAGGCACGCATACGCTCAGCTTCCTTAGGTCAGTGACCTTAGGTCACTGACCTTCGGGCGCTGACCTTGACAGGCGGGGGAGGGATTAACATATGACGTTAGCTTCCAAGATCGAGCAATAAACATGCCTGTTCTAGTGTTTTTTGTGGATCATAATTTATTCCTGTTGGTAGGGTAACGGAGGCTGTACCATACATCAATGTAGCTAAGTTTGTGCACCCCAAAAACATATTATCTCTGTTGTTGCAACAATTCCACATTGAAAAATTGTCCAGGCGCAGTTCTTGTAAGTTGTCGCAACCTTCAAACATGGAATTCATATTTGTTACATTGATTGTATCTGTGCCCCTAAAATCAAGACTGATAATTGATGATGAGTTTTCAAACTGTCGTGAGCAGTCTGTATCAAATGTTACATTATACCATCCGAACTCTGGGTTCAGAAATGCTACGCCTAACGTAACATCCGCTGCACCTATATTTGCAAAAGCTTTATTTTTTATTTTGATTGGCTTGATATTACTGTAACTTTGTCCTAAGGCAACTGCGCCGGGCACTACTAGGTTTATATGGATATTCTGATTTGGAACATAATACAGTTGAACCTGTTCGATATCAATTGTATTAGAGATAGCTCTATCTGACCATTTTATGGTCATCAAGTCATTGTTATTGTATTTTACAGCACTAGTTTGTGTATAGTCGCCATTTAGTTTATTAGTTCCGGGCAGTGCATTAATTCGATAATATGTAGAACCTGTAATATTGATATCATCCTTGTAAATTAGATTCGCGACATTTATTTTTAAAGACTGACTTACGCATTCTTGATGTCCAAGAAATGGCATTGTTGCCAGCATCATTTCCAATACTCTTATTTTCATTTTTATTCCTTTCAAAAAAAACACCAACTATTTGGTTAAAATTATTTTAACAACAAAATCTTTTTATTACAAATATTTTGTATATAAAACTTAAAACAAATTATTTATATGTATATAATATTGGTAAATGTAAAATACAAAACAAATTCAATATCTTATGAATTATTTAATTCATAGCATTCTTAAATAATACAATATTCATTAAGTAGAAAATTCTTATGCTTTTGAACTAGATAATTGTAAAATGTTTCACGTTAAACATTTTGCAACTATAAATTGAAATAATTGGATGTAGTTCTATCTATACAACTTCATGAAAACAAATCTTTTAACTTTTTAAAAAATTCGAATGACTGTGGATTATTTGTTTTTTCATCCTCTTCTTTTGCAAATTCCTCCAATAATTCCTTTTGGCGTTTTGTTAAAGATACTGGCGTTTCTATACTGGTCTCTACGATCAAATCGCCATGACGTGAAGAATTCACTACAGGCATTCCATTGCCTTTGAGACGGAACTGAGCACCTGATTGCGTTCCATGAGGTATTTTGATTTTGCATATATTCCCTGCCAAATCTGGTACCTCAATTTCGCACCCCAATGATGCCTTAACCATCGAAATAGGCACTTTGCAATACAAATCATTATCTCGCCTCGTAAAAATTTTGTGTGGCAAAACGTTTACGAAGACATACAAGTCACCACTTTCTGCCCCTTTAAATCCGGCTTCACCCTCCCCTGCTATCCGAATTCTGTTTCCTGTCGCAATTCCAGCTGGTATCGTAACTTCTAGGTTCTTTTCCCCTTTGATTCGTCCGCTTCCAGTGCACCTTTTGCAAGGATCGGATAATACACTTCCAGTTCCTCCGCAAGTTGCACACGTGCGTTCTATGGTTATAAAGCCTTGATTATGCCGGACGCTCCCCATACCTCTGCATGTCGGACAAGCCATGGGTTTTGAATTGCCTTCGCTGCCACTTCCATTACAGGCATTACACTTTACAAATGTGCTAAATTTAACATTGACCTTTTTGCCATGAAATGCTTCTTCTAAGGAAACAGCGACATCATACCTAATATCAGAGCCTGGTTGCGCTTGTGGACGAGCTTGCCGTGCGCCAGTAAAGCCACCAACTATATCCTCGAAAATGTCAGAAAATCCGGAAAAACCACTGGAAAAATCAAAACCACCAGAAAATCCACCTTGTTGCCCCCCAAAACCTCCGCCTTGGAATGCTTCACTCCCATACCTGTCATAGGCAGCGCGCTTTTGCTCATCTTTCAAAACATCGTACGCTTCATTTATTTCTTTAAATTTCTCTTCTGCCTGTTTATTGCCTGGATTTTTGTCAGGATGGTATTGCACAGCAAGCTTTCTGTATGCTTTCTTTATTTCATCCTGCGATGCGCTTCTGCTTACACCCAATATTGCGTAATAATCTTTCGCCATATTTATTTCTCCTGTGATTCTTCGTATGATTTTATAACATCGGATATTGTTCCCTTGTAGGAGAACATTATCTCTGGGATATGATCAACATCGCCATTCACAATCGCCTTAAATCCTTCTATTGTGTCGGTTAATTCAACAAATATGCCTTTTCTGCCTGTAAAATTTTCGGCTGATTGGAACGGTTGCGATAAGAATTGTTGTATTTTTCGTGCTCGGCTGACTATGAGCTTATCCTCATCTGAAAGCTCATCCATCCCTATTATTGCTATAATATCCTGCAATGATTTAAAGGTCTGCAGAACATATTGAACATCCCGAGCAACCTTGTAGTGCTCCTCGCCGATAATCGTCGGATCCATCATTCTTGATGTCGATTCCAGAGGATCTACAGCAGGGAAAATTCCAAATGATGAAATTTGCCGACTCAAAACAGTCGTAGCGTCAAGATGTATGAACGAAGTTACGGCGGATGGGTCAGTGATATCATCAGCTGGAACGTATATCGCCTGAATACTAGTTATCGAGCCATTCACTGTTGAAGTTATGCGTTCTTGCAGATTTCCCATTTCGGTTGCCAATGTCGGCTGATACCCCACAGCAGAAGGAATGCGTCCAAGCAATGTTGAAATTTCCGAACCAGCCTGAGTAAATCTAAAAATGTTATCAACGAAGAATAAAACGTCTTGCCCCTCAGTGTCGCGGAAATACTCAGCCATTGTAAGCCCTGTCAAAGCTATCCTTGCCCTAGCTCCAGGAGATTCATTCATTTGTCCATAAACCAATGTTGCCTTGGAACCATCTTCTCCCGGGCGCTTGTTAACACCAGATGCTATCATTTCTTCGAATAAATCTGTACCTTCTCGGGTTCTCTCTCCAACTCCGGCAAAAACCGAAAATCCACCGTGCTTTTTGGCAATGTTGTTTATCAACTCCATAATTAGAACGGTTTTGCCAACACCTGCGCCGCCAAAAAGACCGATTTTGCCGCCTTTGATATAAGGCGTTAAGAGGTCAATAACCTTTATTCCGGTTATTAGCATTTCGGTGTTTGTTGCCTGTTCAGAAAATGCAGGAGAATCGCGATGTATCGGGAGGTACGTATCCGTTTTTATGGGGGCACAATGGTCTATAGGCTCCCCAGTCACATTCAACACTCGTCCTAAGGTGGCACGTCCCACCGGCACCATAATCGGAGCATTTGTGTTGATAACCTCCATCCCTCGAGCTATGCCATCAGTCGAAGCCATGGCGATGCACCTAACAGTTCGCTCACCCGTATGTTGCATAACTTCCAGAGTAATCTCCTTTTGGTTATCACCAACTTTTAATTTCAAGGCATCATGTATAGCTGGCAATTCACCATCAAAGTGAACATCGACTACAGCTCCGATAACTTGTGTTACTATTCCAACGTTCTCTTTATTCTCAAGCTTTTCTATTTTTTTACGCATTTTAACCTCACAATTCTATTAAATAATTTTCATTGAACACACTCAATACTTGACACAATTTCCGTTAACTCTTGAGTTATTTTTGCTTGCCTTACTTTATTGTATAACCCACTCAATTTTTCAAACATATTCTTTGCATTTCTAACGGAATTATCCATAGCCATAACGCGAGCTGATAATTCTGCAACTAAATGTTCCGTTACAATTCCAGCAAATAATTTTTGAAGATACGTGCCGAAAACGGCATTTATAAAATCTAGTCTATCCCCTTCAACTTTAGTATATTGCGTCTTCGTTATCTCTTCTTCCGGAGCAGGAAATATCTTTTGGCATTTCGCGCGCTGAACCAAGACATTTTTAAACTCACCAGAAACAACATAAACCTCGCTTACTGGATATTCTTTCACATATTTCGAAACTAATCCTGAGAGTAATTTCACGTAATCTGAAATATCGTAATGAGAATTAACTTTTATATCCAGGCTATTTCGGACTTCATCAATGCGCCGATTGTTATAAGACAAAGTGTCGCCTTTTTTACCAAAAACTTCAACATATGCACCAGGATATTTTTTTAATGTTTCAACGGATTTATCACGCAGAAACTGCTGGAACGAGCCACAAAACCCCTGGTCTATTGATAAAATTATTATCAACGGTTGCCCTTGTTTTGGCGAAAACCAATACTCCTTGTCATGCTCAAATATCAGCTCGCGTGTTGCTCTTGAAAACATATCAAACAGAATTTCAGCGCATAGCTTCGAATGCTTATTTACATTATTCACCCGAGCTAACTTCACAGTTGAAACCATCTTCATTGCATTAGTTGCTTTTATAATGCTACCAACTGTCTTTATTCTGTCTTTTATTGCTTTCAAATTTTCCACTAGTTCCTTACCTCATTTAAAGCTATCCACTGCGTTTTAAACTTTTTAAGAAAATTATCCATCTCTTTCTTTAGTTCATCTGTTAGAGACTTTGCTGTATCGATTTTCTCCAAAAGTTTAGCCTCCGTATTAGCTGATTTTAGCAAATCATTCTCGAATTGTTTAACTTGCTTGACTGAAATATCTTTCAAATATCCTTTCATGACAGCGTATAACACAATTACATGTTCGGAATTTTTGAAGCTACAATACTGAGGTTGCTTCAATATTTCTAGCACTTTCTGCCCATTATCTAAAAGCTCTTTTGTGGTGCTATCCAAATCGCTACTGAACTGAGAGAATGATGAAAGCTCGTTATATTGAGCCATCTCAATCTTAATATTTCCAGAAACAGCTTTCATAGCCTTTGTTTGTGCAGCTGAACCAACCCTACTTACCGAAATACCAATATTTATTGCTGGTCTCACGCCCTTATAAAACAAGTCTGATTCCAGAAATAATTGCCCATCAGTAATCGAAATGATATTCGTCGGTATATACGCAGCCACGTCTCCAGCCTGTGTTTCCACTATGGGCAGAGCTGTAAGCGACCCTCCGCCTTTTTCGTCGGAAAGCTTTGCTGCTCGTTCAAGAAGTCTTGAATGCAAATAGAATATATCGCCCGGGAAAGCCTCGCGCCCAGGAGGCCTTCTCAACAGTAACGAAATTTGCCGATACGCTACTGCATGCTTTGACAAATCATCATAAATAATTAAAGCATGCATGCCATTATCTCTGAAATATTCCCCCATGGCACAAGCAGTATATGGAGCTATGTATTGCATTGACGCCGGGTCTGAAGCAGTAGCAGCAACTACTATTGTATAATCCATCGCGCCATGCTCCTGAAGTGTCTTGACTATTCGCGCAACAGAAGAACGCTTTTGTCCAATAGCAACATATATGCAATAAACCTTTTCTTTTGCTGATGCTTTGTCGTTATACTGCTTTTGGTTAATTATTGCATCTATAGCGATGGCAGTTTTGCCGGTTTGCCTGTCACCAATAATTAACTCTCGCTGTCCTCTTCCGATTGGGAACAGCGCATCAACAATCCTAACCCCTGTCATCAGTGGCTCATTTATGCTTTGCCGTTCTATTATTCCAGGTGCCGGATTTTCCATGTTATACTTAACGACATCACCTATAGGTTCTTCAGAATCGATGGGATTTCCTAATGCATCAACGACACGTCCCAAAATCCCAATTCCTACGTTAACATCAACAATCCTATTTGTTCTTTTCACAACGTCTTTTTCGCGAACTTTAGCATCATCACCGACTATGATGACCCCGACATTATCAGCCTCGAGGTTAGTTGCAATAGCTCGTATGGTTTCTCCGGTTTCAGATGATTCGATGTTAACCCACTCGCCGGACTTCACGTTATCTAGCCCGAAAACGCGGGCTATACCATCTCCGACGGAAAGAACGTATCCCGTTTCAGAAACCTCAACTTGAGGCATAAAATTTGCAATTCTTTCTTGCAAAATATCTGATATCTCAACTGATTTAATTTTCATATTTCCTCTCTAATTTCATTTCTTTACAAAAATTCTCTAACTGCCTAATTTGCGTGGCAAGTGAGGCATCGATCACTACACCGCCGGATAAAATCTTTATGCCTGCTAGAAGTTTTTCATCAATTTCATAATGCACAGCAATTTTATCAGTAAAAAATTCAGCAAGCAATTTTTCAAGTTTCTTTCTTTGGATGGAATTTAATTCAATAACAGAATAGATAACAACGTCTTGTGTGTGTTTATAGTGCTTATAAGCAATGTCATACACATATCTTATTTTATCAATAAGTTTGAGACGTGCATTATTAGACACAATCCGCATAAAATTCAAAAAAATCGGACAAAAGGCTAATTCTTTCCCAATCATCTCCCAAATGTCATTTGAATCATTTTTTCCACAACTACATCCGGTTAAAAGTTTTTTCAAGTGTTGATTTTTAAAAAAAAGATTATCTAGTTTTGCAAAGTCCTCGTTGATTGCGTCAAGACAAGCTGTCTTTTCCCCTTCCAGAAACAAAGCCCTGGCATACCTTCCCTGCAAGGAAGTATATAAAATATCCAAATTTCTCGACATTGCCAAAGCATTTTTCATAAAGACTCCATCTTCTTATTGAAGGATATCACAAACCCCACTGATATGCCAGTTGTTCTAGAAACGATTATTGACTTAGTGAAAAATTATTCTGCTTTGCTGTTTCGTAAAATGCAATAGCGGATGAGGCTGATACATTTAAGGTTGGGAAATTTGGGCAAGTCGGCAGTTTGACTATAAAATCAGAATTTTCTTTCTGCAATCTTCTAATTCCGTCTCCTTCCGAGCCAAAAATCAAACAAGTTTTTCCAGTTAAATCCATTTCATGAAGATATTTTTC
>CADBQC010000096.1 GCA_902796745.1 uncultured Pseudomonadota bacterium | reverse complement strand
CCTTGATAGCTCAGTCGGTAGAGCAAGTGGCTGTTAACCACTGGGTCGGCGGTTCGAGTCCGTCTCAAGGAGCCATTTTTTTGTGTCTAGTTATGGAGATTGTATGAATGCCATAGTAAAAAAATCAAAAATGGGCTTCTGGCCGCTTCTTTCGATCGTTATTGGCGCGCAACTCGGCGCAAGTATATTTCTTCTTCCATCCCAGCTAGCGCAATACAGAACACTTGGACTTTGTGGTTGGATGGTTGGCGGGATCGGTGCAATACTTCTGACAGTCGTTTTTTCGTTTCTCTGCACAAATACAGAAAAAGCAGGAGGACCTCACATATATGCCCGAATGTTTTTCGGAGATAAGGTTGGATTTTTTATAACCTGGATATTTTGGTGTGGAGCTTGGGCTTGTAATCCGATATTGATTGCTACCGCGGTAAACTACCTGATGTCATTTGTGGGGGATATGTCTCAAACACAAAAGGTTATATGTGAAATTGCGATGGTATTTTCACTCACATATGTTAATTTACGTGGAGTAAAGACCACAGGAATATTCGAGATGACTTTAACGACATTTAAAGTGCTACCTCTGATTATTATACCAATATTAGCTTTTCAGCATATCAATATGGAAAATTTTAAAGAAATTACTCCGGTTGGGATGACGCCAAGTGAAACCATTATAAAAGCTGCGATACTTTCCTTCTGGGGATTTGTCGGGCTTGAAGGTGGAACAACGCCTGCTGGAGATGTCAAGAATCCTAAACGGAACATTCCTTTAGCAATCGTTCTTGGAACATCGATAGTTGCCATCATAAGTTTGGTTAATACTTTTGCTATCTTTGGGATAATATCCCCATCAGAGCTGGAAAACATCGGGGCTCCATTTGCTCAAATCATGGTGCGACTTTTTGGCGGGTCATATGACAAAGTCATTGGACTAATAACTTTTGTCATGTGCTATGGTTCCTTGAACGCCTGGGTATTTTTCAGCGGACAGATAGCAAAGACCGCTTCAGAAGAAAAAATATTTCCTCAGTTTTTCGCAAAGCGGAACAAATATGACGCGCCCAGCACAGCGTTATGGACAGCGTTTATCGGGACTGTCATAATACTGTTTCTTCAAAAATCCCCGTTATTTGAAGATAAGATTGGAAAATTCCTAGATATGAGCGTTCTAATATACATCGTTCTATACACCGTAGCCGTATTGTGCTATTTCAAGTTCATGATAACAGGAAAAACAAAATCGATCGCGAAGTGGGTAATAACATCTTTGGCGATGGCATTCTGCATATTCATGATATATGAGTCAGATCTAGTGGACTTCTCAGCAGTTGTTACTATTTTATTACTGGGCGTTCCTGTCTATATAAAGCACATTCGAGACCAAAAATCTCATCGAGATATTAGATAACGTTTTTCTGTCGGCGTAGCGGAAAGTTCAAAAAGTTGATAAGATAACAGAAAAACTTGTTACGTAACAGGAGATATGCAATGGACGTCATGCGACATATGAAGATAGTAGCAACGCTGGGGCCTGCCAGTAGTTCAGAAGATATGATACGAAAGTTGGTCTTAGCCGGAGCAGATGTTTTTCGCTTGAACTTTTCCCACGGAACTCATGAAGAACATGTAAAGACTGCGACTACCATCAGAAAGATTGAAAAAGAGATAGGAAAACCCATAGCAATTATGATGGATCTACAAGGTCCCAAAATTCGTATTGGTGTTTTTGAAGATGGTTGCGTTACATTGAAATCTGGAGAAAAATTTTTACTTGATACAAAACAAGAGTTTGGAAATTCGCGAAGAGTGCAACTGCCACACCCTGAAATCTTTCCTGCACTTATTGCCGGCACAGAACTACTTCTTGATGATGGGAAAATCAGATTATTGGTTGAAGAAAATGATGGTGATACTCTTGTTACTAAAGTAATTAATGGGGGTGTACTTTCAAACAAAAAAGGAGTCAACATTCCTAATACAATACTGCCGATTAGTGCGCTGACCGAGAAAGATAAAAATGATGTTGCTATAGCTGGAAAAATTGACGCAGATTGGGTCGCAATTTCTTT
>CADBQC010000095.1 GCA_902796745.1 uncultured Pseudomonadota bacterium | reverse complement strand
GTAAATTTACTCAGAATACTTGGAAACCTGAATTTTGAAACGATATCATAAATTTGTTCCTTATTTGTCTCATTCGCATTAGTAACTATGTATTCACTTGAATACGCGCTTGTTATAGTTATTGCTGATGTTAAATAAATCGCTAGTTTGTTAAATTTCTGTAACATATTCTTGCCTCCATAAAAGAAAAAACTATTACATTCAGTGAATGTATTATATTATTATAATACACAATTTGAATTTTGTAAAATAATATTTTTATAAAAATCAAAAAGTATAAATCTCTCTTGCTAAGATTCAGCTAAACTGATCTCGGTTACCCAATATATAAACTATTTTTTAATAATTGTTCGCTAAGATTGAGATGTATTCGCTATAACATAAAAAGCAGTGGTAAGCAAAATCAGGACAGTTGCATTTGTCGGAATGAGACCGATCGAAATAGTTGTAGAAGCACAAATTTCTCCTGGTTTAAGTTCATTTTGCATTGTTGGATTGCCTGATAAAGCTGTCGGCGAAGCTAAGGAACGAATAAGATCAACGTTCTTTCAATTAGGAATTGGGTTTCCTTCAGGGAAAGTTGTGATAAATATGGCTCCTGCAGATATTCCAAAGGCAGGCTCACACTACGATTTGCCAATTGCTTTGGCGATTTTTGGAGCAATGGAAATAATTGATATTTCGATGCTTGAGAATAGCCTGTCGATTGGAGAACTGGGTCTTGATGGCACTTTGCCGTATATATCAGGAACGATATGCGCAGCTATGTTAGCAAACGAAAAGAATTTATCGCTTATCTGTCCGCAAAAATGTGAAAATGAAGCCCTATGGAGCGGAAATAATAACATTATCGCTGTCCCAAGCTTGATTTCGCTTCTTAATCATATCAATGGCACTACGCAGATAAGTTCTCCAGAAGTAACAAAAATAAAACCTAGTGAAGTTGATTTCGGAATAGATATGGCGGATGTATCTGGACAATTATTTGCCAAACGGGCGCTGGAAATAGCAGCATCTGGCGGGCATAATGTCCTGATGATTGGAGCCCCAGGTTCTGGAAAATCGATGCTGGCTTCACGAACGAAGACTATCCTGCCAGTTCTGTCTCCGGCTGAAGCATTGGAGACAACCTGCATATACAGTCTTGCTGGAATGTTGCCTAAAGAAGGACTCATATACTATCCACCGTACCGGGATCCGCACAATTCCGCTTCGTTGATTTCGATAGTTGGTGGTGGGGCAGATGCGAAGCCGGGGGAAATTTCTTTGGCACATAACGGCATTTTGTTTTTAGATGAATTGCCAGAATTTCAACGCTCAGTTATAGAAGCTTTGCGTCAACCGCTAGAAACCAATGAAATTACAATTTCTCGCGCAAAAGAGCATATAACTTACCCGGCAAATATTCAGCTCATAGCCGCGATGAATCCCTGCAAATGTGGTTATTTTGGAGTATCAGAAAAACAATGTTCAAAAGCTCCCAAATGCGCTGTTGAATACAGAAATAAAATTTCAGGCCCTATCTTGGACAGATTTGATATCGTTATTTATGTAAACAGTGTGAAAATCTCAGAACTATTTGAGAATGCACCTAAAGAATCTTCAGCAAGCATACGTCAACGTGTGGAAAACGCAAGAACCTTGCAAAAAAATCGTGCAGAAAAATATGCTACAAATTCGTGCTATTTGAATGGAAAAACTCAAGGGAAGTATCTGGAGGAAATAACAAAGCTCGACTCAGAGACGACAAAATTTTTTCAAAAGGCTGTCGAAAATTCTAATATATCTGCGCGCAGTTGTTACAAACTTTTAAGAGTTGCCAGAACAATTGCAGATATGGAGAACGAAGCATCCGTTAGACAACATCACATTTCCGAGGCGCTACAGTATCGATTGCTGGAATGATTACGATCTTTCTATCAAAACATAAGCTATTGCATACATTTGTTCGTCGCTTGCAGATGCTTGTATAGAAAAATCTTTTGCTTTACTTTGTATATTTTCTAAGGCAATTCCTCTTAGTTTAACTTCCGGCCGCCCATTCTTATCATGGCAAACCTCCATATCGTGCCACTTTATTCCTTCTGCATCTGAAAGAGCTTTTATAGTAGCTTCCTTGAGCGCATACATTTTTGCTAGTGAATTAGCAACATCACGTCTAGAACAACAAAACGCGATTTCTTGCTCTGTATATATCTTTTTCAAAAAATGTGTGCCAAATTTTCGGAATAAAGCATCGATACGTCTAACATCGACTATATCGATACCTACTCCGATAATCATGATTATTTTGCAACGAATGGCAACAATGCCAGAATTCGTGCACGTTTAATCGCTTTCGCAATTTCCCTTTGCCTTTTTATAGGTTGAGAATTTATGCGACTAGGAATTATCTTTCCTCTTTCTGATATAAATTTTGATAGAGCTCTAACATCCTTATAATCTATCACAAGTTCCGTCTTTGCTTCTGAACTCTTTTGTTCTTTGTTTTCCATCATTTTTCTCCTTTATTCTTGTACTGGCATGGCTTTGTACTCCTTCTTCATCAAAGCTGAAGGGGTATTGTCCAGTTTGTCAACTTTGACGATCAGGGATCTAATGACGTCTTCACTTATTCTGAAACGTCTTTCAAGCTCTTTGATCGCATCGGTATTGGCAACTAAATTCAAAAGAACATAATGTCCCTTTTTACATTTGTTTATTGGATATGCCAAAGTTCGCAAACCGCAAAATTCGGTCTTCGTCACATCTCCGCCAAATCCTTTTACAACTGAAATTATATCCTGTGCGACAGATTCAACATGGCTTGAAGACGCTTCTTGTCTAACTATAAATACTGCTTCGTAAAAATTCATACATTCTCTCCTTTCGGTTGATTACTGAAAACAGCAACCAGCTTGCTGACCACCAACAAGCAAGGCTATGAGTATATTTTATAGCAATATGTGACAGTATTGCAAGTTTAAATATCTGGCGTCCATAACCAATTCCAATTATAGTGAGATTGAGAAAAGTATGCTACAATTTGAATGAGATGGGATTGGCAAGCTGGTAAATAAAAAGCATATTAATTTTTGTGTAAAGGGTGATTAGATGGATAAAAAATGTTGGAAATTTGCGCGGTTTGTGGATGTAAAGCGTTATGGAAAGCGGGTATTTTCAAAGGAAAATAAAGGTATAAGCAGAAACGGACGCTAGAATGAAGTACT
>CADBQC010000094.1 GCA_902796745.1 uncultured Pseudomonadota bacterium | reverse complement strand
GGCCTGATTGAAAAGCAAAATCAAAAGTGCATTTTTAACATGCGTTTGCAGAAAATCCAGAAGAAATAAGGCATTTGACGGATAGGTCATATAGTTGTGGCAGGAGCGATAATATTATGCTTAATTGGATAAGAGAGATACTGAGCAGGCGGCTGGATCGGGAGAAGAGAGAGGTGATTAAGCTGCGCTGGGAAGTAGAAAGACAGAAAAAATTACTGGAAGATCTGAAGCGGCAGCGGTCGTTGAAAGAGCAGTAAGGGGACGGAACAATGGCTACGAAACAAGGAATAGCGGCGAAAAAGTTCGCCAACTATTGGAAGGGCAAAAGATATCGTTTACAATAACTTCTCGTGGCCTACACCAACAAATCAGCAACTCCAACGAATCGAGAAAACTGCACAGATGATTCTGGATGCCAGGGCACTCTATCCGGACGCTTCTCTTGCTGACCTGTATGATCCGCTCACGATGCCGCCAGAGCTTCTCAAAGCTCATCAGCAGAACGATAAAGCGGTTATGGATGCCTACGGGATTACACCGAAGGATGAAACCTTCCATAGTGAAGCGGCCTGCGTTGCTATGCTGATGCAGAGGTATCAAGAACTGACTAAAAAATGTTGAGGAGTTAGAGTATGGTAGATTTCGAACAGTATTATTATTTCCGGAAGGATCTTTTAAGAAAAAGGCTCAACCATACACGATGGCCAACGAAAATGTATAACCGCCTAGAGCAAGATTCTCCCGGCGAACACACATTTCTCATTTTGAGAAAGTGGCTCCCGGCACTTGATGGGGATTCCGCTCCCCATACCCTCGGTCTGTAAGTTTCTTCCGTTTTCCGAGAACAGTAAATCGGAAACTTGCCTTTTGTCTTACATTGAAATGTTACGCAATTATAAAAGGGGAGAAAATTTATGAAGATATGTCCAAAATGTGGTAGCGAGAACAAAAATGAAGCTAAGTTCTGTAACGAATGTGGCAATAAGTTAATGCCGGAGGTAACAGCAGTTGAAGATGTAAATGATAGTGTGTCTGACAATGTAGAATCATTTGCTGAGAATTCCGACAAAGATAAAGATGTCGAAGAAAATATCAGTTCTACAGAAATAGGAAATAGCGACACTGCGAAAGATTCTGAGAGCACCTCGAAAAAAACTCCTTTTAAAATGAATTATATTTTGTTTGCAATAGGAGCAGTTTGTTTACTGTTTGTCATGGTGACATTGTTTGGGTCAAAATCTCCTAAAAAAAATAATTATTATGTTGAACCGCGCGTAAATTACGAAATAACAGATCCGGACTTTGATTTCTTAATAGGACATACAAAAGAAGAAATAGAGCAACTGTTAGAAGCAAATATTGAGTGGTATAACGACATTGAATATAACGAAAGAAAAAAAGTTATTTCAATGGATGATGTAACTTTTGACAGTTTAATGGATAAATGGAGTACCTTGACAGACAACGAATCTAATATAAAAACTCAAAAAATATTTCTGGCAATTTCACCAGCAATTAAAACGCTGTCCGACTTTGCTTCCTTTGTGGATGATTACGAGACTGAAAAAAATGAAAATGGTGAAACGAATTACATAATAAACATATCTTCAGACGAATGGATGAAATTGCACGATGATTTACAGGAAGCATTAGCATTTTACTATGGAGATGGTGACCATACTGAAATGAACTTAGAGGAACTAAATTATTTTAGAGTATTAACGGATGACGATAAAAAGTTTATAGAAGGAAAACTAGACGATAAGTTGGTTCATGAAAGTTGGCTTGAAAGAGTTAATACAAATTATTCTATTGATGTAGAGCAAAATAGCGACGGGACATTGGATATCACTTACAGAAAATATATCTATGAGACTAAAAGTGAATTTATAAATGGTTCAAAAGAAATTGTAAATACATATCAAAAAATATGGGACTTACTACAGCCTGTAGCTTATGAATCAGGTATCCTTTATGGTGGAGAAAGTCTGAGGGTAGAAGTGTACGGAACAGGAAATGAGCTTCTCATATGGGTTGATGATAGTGGAGCATCTTATGTCCACTAAAAATCGATGCCACTGGAGCTGATCAAGGCTCACTATCTAAATGGCAAAGCTGTCGTAGAGACATATGTCATATCTACAAAGGACGAAGCTTTCCGTAATGAAGCAGCCTGCGTTGCTATGCTGATGCAGCGGTATCAGGAACTGAAAGTTTCAACAAGGGAATGGCAAAATGAATAAATATCAGAAAATTTTTAAAAAATATAAACG
>CADBQC010000093.1 GCA_902796745.1 uncultured Pseudomonadota bacterium | reverse complement strand
TGCTTAAATCTAGGGACATCAAATTTTTGCACCCCTCAAACATGTCACTCATATCCGTAACATTTGACGTATCAAAGTTGCTTAGATCTAGGGATGTTAGACTATTTTGGTGTTTAAACATTTCTTTCATGTTATGTACGAATTCTGTAGTTGTATCACGGAGATTTATGCTTTTTAATGAAGATTTTTTAGAGTAATCGCAATTTTCAAACAGTCCTGAAGAGTCCGGAGGCAATAGAACTTTGTAAATACGGCCTTTATGAAACACTGCCTTGCATATGATATTTAAAAACACATTTTGCATAGTCAGGTTTGGGCAGATCTTTTTATCAAAGCCCATCTGATATCCAGCAAGCGTACTAGGATCTACAAAAAAACCCGGAGCTATCAGGTCTATCGTTATCCAGTTCTTAGGGTAATTATCTTTGCCACAAAGCTCTTTCAGTCGAATTATGTCTCTATGCTCTTTTGTATCCTCTATGATTAATGTCTCCTCGCTGAATTTCGCCTCAATGTACTCACAGAATCTTTTTGCATCTTCGTAACGTTTTTTGAATTCCCCTCTACGATATTTATAATCTATGTACCTGTTATCTACCAAATCTTCTAAATGTACAGTAAGCCTTTCTGCACCAATTTCTACTGCAATGCCACAATTTATGGAAGTTATTACTGATGTTAATAATGCTAATTTCTTCATTTTTTACCATTCTGCTTATACAAAAACATTTACACATCATTATAGTGAAATTCCTTCGTGACATCAAGGATGGTTGGGCGATGTCGCAACAACTGTGGTACTAATCATCGACGCAAAAAGTTCATCTATCTCAACCTCCTATATCGTTTTCGCAACTCTGGCGTTTGCTATTTATTCTCATAAAATTCTAGCAAATTGATGCGTTGATATTCCTTCAAGCCTCCTGCCTCAGCAATGCCGTCTAATTACTCGCGCAAAAGTTCATTAATGCCTGTCTTGCTTCTGGTTTTTGCATCAATTTGTTTGACTATCACCGCGCATGATATATTAATTCCATTCTTGCTTGGATAAGTTCCAGGAACTACGACAGAACCAGATGGCACAACTCCATATCTAATTTCTCCGGTTTCTCTATCAATAATCTTCGTTGAAGCAGAAATCGATACTCCGGAAGCTACAACTGAATTCTCTTCAACAATGACGCCCTCTAGCACTGAACTATGAACGCCGATAAAACAGTGGTCTTCAATAATCACGGGTCTGGCGCTGGCAGGCTCTAAAACTCCGCCAATAACTGCTGATGCTGCTATATGACAATCTTTCCCAATTTGTGCGCAAGAGCCAATAGTTGCGTTTATATCAATCATTGTTTTTTCGCCAACATACGCACCTACGTTTATATAACTCGGCATCACAACTGCATTATCTCCGATATAAACTCCCTCTCTAATCATGGCAAAAGGCACTTTTCTATATCGCGGATTATCGTAATCATAAGGCAAAAGTCCCAATTTATCGTAGCAATCAAAGTTCTGTCGCGTAGCCGGCTTTATCTTAAAAGCAAGCAATATAGCTTCTTTTACCCATTGATTAACTATCCAATTGTTACCTATTTTTTCTGCTACGCGTATTTCACCGGCATTCAATAATTCAAAAACTTTATCTATAATTTTGTTTACATGCTCCACAGGCAATTCGCCACTAAAGCATTTTTTTACTAGTGCCTCATAACTATTACTCATACAGTTCAAAAAAACCTATACATTTGTTTTGACAGTTTAGCATATACGCCATTTGTTCAAAGCTCACATGTGTTGAGGTACAGAAAGGCTTCACAAAAATCGAAAATGTTTTACATGGAACATTAAAATTCTGAGTTTCCCTAATTAAATAAGAGTTAGAATTATCATGATTTCATAAAGGAACATGTTGTTATTCAAAATCTGTGTAAGTTCAAACAGAAGTGAGACAAAAATGGTCTGCAGAATTATACTTAGAAATATACTCCAGTGGAGTTTGTCCATGCAAGGAGGCGTGTGGGCGATAGGAGTTGTATTTGTGCAGAAATTTCACAGGCTCTCTACGCGCTCCGACGATAGTATCTCTTCGGTAAGGTCAGCATAAAATTCCTCTCGGAAAACCCTGTTGCTACATTCGACTTTGCTGTTGTATGTTGGTTTTGCAAGGAGAAGAACAAATAGTGGAAACTTCATAACTAGCCTCCATCGACCTGAATTGAGCGAACTTTATACGGAACATTTTCGATTAATTCTGGTAAAAATTTAGCAACATTTGCACTGTTTGCCTTGCAGTACACATTAACAATTTAATTCTGGAGACTTTTTGGGCTAGTGGCTAGTCCCATGCTATCTCACTCCTTCACAGGCATTTCCTGTCTCATATCTAGTGAACTTATACAATGTGAACAATTATATGCAGTTGCAAAAAAAATTATCTTGAACATATCACGAGTTGTAAGTTACAATGACAATCAGAAAGGGGCTCATAGCTCAGTTGGTAGAGCATCTGACTTT
>CADBQC010000092.1 GCA_902796745.1 uncultured Pseudomonadota bacterium | reverse complement strand
CTCGACATTCTTGCCCCATTCCGACGTTCTGTATCTGTACACTACTTTGATTTGCTAAACGTCCTGGATAACCATGTCTCTGCTGAACATCCTGTCTAGTATAGGAGGGCTGAGTATTGCTCCACTGATAACCATTAGCGCCATATCTGCTGATGTAAGCGTCATGTCTTTGAGGCATCTCTATTTTTGGACTTGCTTCGTGGTAATAGCCATTTCGCCCACTATTTTCTTGATAAGCACCCGCCGAACGAAAGCTATCTCTAGGCGAATAGTCATCAGTTGATTGAGTATACGATGGCGCATATTTCCTGACTAGGTTCTCGAACTTCCAGCGTTCTCGATTATTGTATTGCGTATCTATATTGTCTATTCCATTTTGATAATATTGCGCATTTCTGACATTAGGCATAGCTCGCATTTTATTTTCTGCACTCTGAGGAATTGTTTTTGACTGATAAGGCGATGTCAGCCCCCCCTGCTGAAAAGGCAAATCTATTTGTGGAGTGGTGCTATGATAATAGCTTCTTTGAGCATTATGCTCTGGGTAATAACCCGGCGCCTGATAGTAGCCTTTGGACTGATGCCCAGTAGCTATCTGAGGATAGCCTTTGTTGAAGTTTTCTATCAGCCATTTTTCTTGCCGTTCATAATTTTGTAGCAATTGAGTATATTTATTTTCCATATTTTGCACTGCTTTTTGGCATTCTTTATCATCCATAAATTTATTTCCTGAATACCTCAATTGTTCATTATTCGAAGGCATTGCTGAAGACGAATCGCCAAAGACATTTCTCTTCTGCGGATACCCACCTTCAGTGACACTATCCCCATTAACCTGATCGTGATTATTCGCTTGAGGATTTTCTCCTGTTAAACCAACAGATTTTGTTAGCTTCGTAGAATTATTTTTTATATCTAGTTTTTCAATCGCCCAATTTTCGCGATTGTTGTATTTTTGCAATAGCTCTTTATACTTATTTTCCACTGTTTTGATTTCAGTTGTTAATGATTGAATTTCTTTTTGTAGCTTTGTACTATTATCAAGCTCTAACTTTTTCATATTATCTATGTACTTTTTTGTCTTTTCAATATTTTTGACAAGATTTTCATTTTTCTGACCAGCTATGTTCAATTCATTTTTCAGATTTTCTATTTTCAATAGAAGATTGGTTTCCATTTTTGAATCAGCAATATCTTCAGCCTGCCTGACTTTATTCATATGGTTCGCCAATTTTATCAAAGACTGATTTTTCATGGTCACACTATTTAATTCCTGTTTTAACTGATCTATAGCAACCAGATTTTTCGATTCTGCCCTAGCATATGCCTCTGTAAGCAATTTATACTGTTGCGCATTCTGCTTTTGACGTTTTTTAAGAGCCTGGATTTTGCTCATCAGTCTGGTTTCAAGAACTTTTCCCGCTTTTTCTAGTTTCTGATTTTTTGCAATAAGGCGCTGAATTAAATTATTTAATTTTTCTATTCTCAGCAAATTTTGCACATCTGCCTCTTGTATTGCCTTTATTTGTTCTGCAAAATTTTGTTTTTCAATTGCGACTTGATTCTTTATGGTCTTAATACGTTTCATTCTATCAATATCCATAAATTTGGCTTGCGTAATCAATGCTTTTAATTCTGATTGCAACGTTCGTATTGTACCTTTCAAAATTTCGGCATCGTTGTATGTCTTAGCTTCTGCAGTATATAAGTTCGCACTTTGAGTCTCAAAGGATAAATTTAAATTTTTTAACTGTGTTGTTTTTGCCTTCAATTGATTAGACTTTTGCGTAATTTTTTTATTCAGCTTCTTTATTTTTGAGTTATATTGTTTTATTGTTTTATCTAACTCTGTTTTTGCTTTATCCTCCGCATCTTTCTTGGCTTTTTCAGTATCCGTTATCTTTTTATTTAGAGTTTCTTGTTCTTTAGTCTTCTGTTCAATTTCCTTCTTAAGGGTCTCTATGGACGTATTTAGATTTTTCTTCGTATTCTCAAATTCGCTCTTAGTTTTGTTTAGATCAGAAACAACATCATTCTTTTCCTTAGTCAACTTATCCAGATCTGTTTTGACTTTTTTTTCGTATGCATTTTTTTCCGAGGTTAGTTTTTTCGACGTTTCCTGGGCTTTTCGTAGTTCTCCATTCAAATATTGAATCCTTTCTGTATTTTTTTTTGTATTTTCATCTAATTTCTTTTGCCAATAATTACGTTCCCCGTCTACAGCTGCATTTATACGTTTGTTTATTTTGTCTGTAGTTGTTAATACAGGGCGTGCTTCAGCCACAGAAATCATACCCATTATCATCCCCAGAACTGCAAATGATGGTATATTAACAAAAATTACCTGCCATTTTGAATCAAATCTCATTGTAATCTTCTCGTCACAATAACCCCACCGTGTAAGTTTATCAAACGAAAGTTAAGAAATAGTAAATGCTACGTTTATCTTCGTTGCATAAAATTTACAAATATATTTATTCAGTATAGTATTACTCGCAAATATTGTTTACAAAAGGTGCGCAGCGATGTAACTGAGTGGCAAAATTATTACAAATGACCAGAATATATAGCCTACAAATGATGGCATTTTTATTCCTTTTCTTATCGCAATAGATTTGACCATCATATTAGGGGCATTGCCGATATAGGTCATTGATCCCATCACAACAGAACTAATTGAAATTGCAGTTAAAATATTTGGATAAACATACATCAATTCTTCCGGATTGCCTCCCGCCATGTTGAAAAACAGGAGGTATGATGGTGCATTGTCAAGAAATGAAGATGCAAGCGAACATAACCAAAAATATACCATTGCCCCATCTTCACCATTACTTATATTAAGGATATATCTATGGATACTGTCTGAGTGAATATTTAAGATAAAGAGCACGGGCGCTATTACGATGAATATTACCAAAAATGTTCTGGCAACTTCGAGAAATGGGGCATAATCAATTTTTTCTCCAATTTGTCGATTTCTATAAAACGAAAGCCCACAGAATAAAAGCAACAGTGTATCTTTGAGATAAATATTGATCTCAAAAGCCAGAACAAAAACTGTAGCAATAATTAGGCAAACATTAAGATATCCTCCAATTGTTATAGAAAATTTCCTCCTTTCTGATGCATGTTCCAAATTTTCCTTCCCTAGAACTATTTTGTCCACAACATACAAGACGGCTAGACAGCTAGCTAAATAGCCAAACCAATACGGAAGAAGGTTACGTAATTCCCAAAAAAAATCTATTCCATGTAAATATCCCAAAAGAAGAGGAGGATCGCCTAGAGGAGTCAGCAATCCACCTATGTTTGATACCAAAAATATAAAAAAGATTATAAGGTGCGATTTATGATTCCTGTCCTTGTTCATTTCAAGGAATGGGCGAAGAAATAGCATAGAAGCCCCAGTAGTTCCAATCACTGATGAAAAAAGACTACAGCATGCCAAAAATACTATGTTAGACAAAGTATCAGAAGTAGCCTTGAGTTTTATATGTATGCCATGACTTAAAGCATACAATGTAAAGAGCATAATTATGAAAGGAATATAATCATCAATAAGTGCATCCTTTAGGATATGATTTGCTTCCGGCAACAGGCTATATAGAGCAATTATAGAAATTGCAGAAACAATTGCAAATACCGCACCTTCATTCTTGTGCCAGAATTTAGGGGCTATTAGGGGCATAAAAGCCAGAGACAGCAAAACTACAGCTAAAGGAACAGATAGGATTATGATTTCCGTTAAACTCACAATTTATATTTTATAAAAAGGCTCTCATTAGAGATTATATCACCTTCTGATGGACTGGGGCACCGTCGGAAGCGCTCAGCCTTGTGTGGCTCTGATTTATAGCTCGTCAGTAGATATTTATTGAGGTGTAACCCATAAAATATTAGAATTACACCTCGCGACCTATCTGTATTCTATTTCTATATAATACCTTTATACTGGTTTATCTTCAATTCTTCTTCAAAGATAAATCGAGGACAATCTCTGCAAAGCGCCAATTCATTAGTGCATTTTTTCTCTTCCATATCTGGATGAAATGATACTGTATCTAACACTCTACAGCCACTGATAAAACCAGTCATTATCGCTGAGGATGGAATATTGACTTGCCGCAAGTCTAGAGTGTCAAGGGAGCGACAATTCTCAAACATACTCCGCATATTAGTTAATCTTGGAGCATTAGAAGTTGGAAATTTAATAAATTGTATCAGTTCACATCCTGCAAACATCTCTTCCGCAGTTTGAACTGATTGCATATCGAAATTCCTCAGATCCACAGATTTCAATGATATACAATTCATAAACATTTTTTCCATGTTTTGTACTTGTGAAGTACTGGATACACGTATTTTCAAATCCTCCAAGGCATAACAATTAGCAAACATTCCTCTCATAGTTCCCACGTCTGAAGTATTTAAGTGCTTTAAATTTAAATTTTTGAGTTTCCAGCAGTCCCGGAACGCATAATCCATACGAGTAACATTGCGTGTATTAAAATTACCCCACTGAATCGATTCCAAACCTGTGCATCCATCAAACATGCTTGTCATCACATTCTTGTTCTTTTTTTTGCCACCTTTGCTATATTTTGCCGGGTTTTTATCAATGCCACTCATATTGAGATGCCATAACGAACTTGACCCTTTGAAGAAATCAGACTTATCTCCAACGATCTTTACATAATCAACGATTTTTTGACAATGCACTTTTACTTCATTCTTTACTTTATATTTCCTGATTTTTAACCTTTCCGTGGTCACAAAATGAAGATTTATTTTTATATTTTTATCGTCCCATCCAGCACAAGATGCCTTATCAAATACTACTTTACGTCCATCTGTAGTTCGAGCGGGGATAATTAAATCTACAACTGAGTTTGCGGGTATATTGTTTTTTAGATAAATTTTGCCTATTCTATACTCATTTTTTGTTCTATTTTTTTTGCATTTTGCAATTTGTTTAAATGTAAAAAATGAGTTTGCTGTTTTAAAACCATCAAACATTACCGTTTTTGGTTGTATGTCATTCATTGATTGAGATTGCATTGTTAATGTTGCTATAAGAATTGCCACTTGGGTCTTTTTGTTCATAAGACATGTCCTGATACAAAACTTCTTACTCAACAGAATATCAAAAACAAAAAATTTTATATAATT
>CADBQC010000091.1 GCA_902796745.1 uncultured Pseudomonadota bacterium | reverse complement strand
TAATAAGTAAGTCAGAAACTTGTCTGGTTGAGAGTAAAAACTCAATTATACTACGAAAAATAGCACGATTTCACTGACGAACAAGTTGTTACGCAAAGGCAATTGATATGATTTCAGCCTCTCTATTGTTGCTATTTAATGAGGAACCGCTCTATTCGATAATAGGTTAGGACTCCCAAAAAATTGATACACTTAAGCCTCGTCGTGACATGGTTCATATCACCTAATCAGTCTAAGACAAAATTTAGCGAGAAATTTCCAGTGCCACGAATAGTGGCATCGAACATTTTTATGTGATACTATGATACGTAGGAGCTGTTTTGAGTTGAAAATATTGGATGTTTTTGAAAATTAAGGAAGCGCTAAAATCATGTTTTATCTTCTGGAAATCTTTTATTTGTGAAGTGGATAAGAAGAAATTTTTACGACAAAATCAAGGAGCATTTAAGACACAAATCATAGTTTTGCTCACAACGTTGCTTGTTTGTTTTGTCCTATATAGCTCTATGAGACCTGCGGTTAGAGGTGTTTGCCGGATAGTTTTGCGCTCCACTGATTCGGATATGGATATCGGCTTTGACAGAGTTATTGGTGTTGAGGCTAAAAAAGTTATAACAGGAACAACTTTGCGTGAAGTTAAGTCTATAGGAACATTGAAGGCTAACGCAGAAGTTGTTATAAAAGCAGAAATTTCAGGGAAGATCGCAGAAATTCTCTTTGAAGAAGGTTCAAAAGTTCATAAAGGCGACACACTCATAAAGTTTGAGGATGACCTATATAAAGCTGAAAAAGATAAGTATGAAGCTGAATATACTATGATGAAAGCTGAGTATGAGCGTGTTGACAACTTGTATAAACAAAAGGTTGGTTCAAAAAAAGCTTATGACGAGGCATTCGCAAAGATGCAATCTGCGCAGGCTCAGCTTTCAAGCGCTACTGCTCAGTTGGCGAGGACTGTCATTAAGGCTCCATTTGATGGAACCATTGGGATTTTGAAAGGCTCGGTTACACCTGGGAACATGGTGCAACAACAAACTGAGCTTGTTTATATGGTTGATAACTCTATGATGAAGGTTGAGTTTTCTGTTCCAGCAAAGTATATTGATGACGTTGCTCCTGGTCAAAATGTCGAGATTACCGTAGATGCGTATAGCGGGAAGACTTTTTCAGGCACGGTTGATGCAATTGATTCAGAAGTTGACACAAAAAATCATAGTGTGCTGGTAAAAGCCATCATACCTAACAAAAATGGATATTTGAGACACGGAATGTTTGCGAACGTTCGTCTAGTGACCGGTGAAAAAAGCGGAGTTGTCTTGATTGATGAGGATGCTCTGCTACGTGAGGGTTCTATAGAGTATGTGTGGGTGATTGATGAAAAGGGGCGTGCATACAGGAAACGAGTATTATCTGGTTCGAAGGATATCAATGGAGTTGAAATTGTCGCTGGACTTCGTGAGGGAGAAACCGTGGTCACTACAGGTCAGCTCAAGTTGTCTGAGGGATTGATGACGAAGATATTGAACAAGGAAGAATATGAAGCGTCGTCAAAAGAATCAAAACCGGAGACTGATGAACCAGAGGATGACGTGGATAATGAATTACCTTTAAACGAAGAGCAGGAGAGCAACAAAAAAGAAAAAACAATAGGGAAAATGAAAAATGAGTTGCATAGTTCTTCTGATAAACTACAGGAAAAACAAGACTCTAAGAAACAAAAGACGGAAGTTACGGACAAAAAAGCTAAAGACGAGAAGACAAAATCTGGAATAGAGAAAATTAAGGATGCACTTCATAAGTTATTTTCTCAAAAGCAATCTGCAGAAAAATCAAAGCCATCTAAGGATGAAGCAGAAAAAACAGGGGATGGGAGTAAACAATGAAGTTATCTGAAATCTGTATACATCGCCCGGTATTTGCCTGGGTCTTGACGCTTATTGTTGTGATGCTCGGATTAGTGACCGGGGATCGGCTTCAGGTGCGACAGTATCCAAAAATGGAAAAGAATTACGTAACCATCAAAATGACATATCACGGCGCGGGGCCAGAGATTATCGAAAACCAAATTACTCGTGTTATTGAAGAAGCAGTTGCCGGAATTGAAGGGATAGAAACGATAACATCAAAGAGTGATAGCGAAACTAGTGAAGTCTCAATAGAAATTGCTGAAGGACGAGATCTTGATTCTGCAACAAATGAAATTAGAGATAGATTGAGTAAAAGAGAAGACCAGTTTCCTGATGCTGCGCAAAGGCCCATATTGACGAAAGCCGGCTCAAATGAAAAATCAATAGTTTCCCTCGCATTGATTAGTAGTAAATTAAGTGAAAGTGAATTGTATGCATATGCGCAGAATGAAATAAGCCATGCACTTGAAGCAGTTCCTGGAGTTGCTAGGGTGGATGTATACGGCTCTGGAGATTATCAGATGTCTGTGAAACTAGACCCGCAAAAGATGGCTTTCTACAATCTTACAGTTTTGGACGTTGCAAACGCACTTGAGAAGCAAAATATTGAAAGTCCTGCTGGCAAGATTGTAAACCAGGATCGGGAATACGTTGTGACTACCGTTGCAGATTTGCAAAGCCCTGAAGAATTTATGGAGATTCCAATTGTCAATAAAGCAAATACGGTTGTGAAACTGAAAGATGTCGGTGAGACTGTGCTCGACAAGAGTAACAAAAGAGTTATGGCTAGATTTAATGGCGAAAAGGTCGTGACATTGTCGATTATTTCTCAATCCGCAGCAAACCCGATACAAGTTGCTCGAGGTGTAAAAGCGAAATATGAAGAGGTACTGCGACAAATCCCATCGGGCGTCAAGTTTAGCATTGCATACGATAGTACGACATTTATAGAACGTTCATTGCATGAGGTTTACCGCACGATATTTGAGGCTATTCTGCTTGTCGTTTTAGTTGTCTTCGTATTTTTACGTTCGGTTAGAGCAGCCCTAATTCCATTAGTAACGGTGCCAATTTCCTTAATTGGCGCATTGTTTATTATGTACGTTTGCGGATTTACCATAAATAGCATGACTTTGATGAGCATGGTTCTTGCGATAGGATTAGTTGTAGACGATGCTATAGTCGTCTTAGAGAATGTTTACAAGTATATAGAGCGTGGTTTGACTCCATTAAAAGCGGCTATAGAAGGAACCAAAGAAGTTAGTTTTGCAGTTATAGCAATGACTTTGACATTATGTGCGGTTTATGCCCCAGTAGCCCTAGCACAGGGGGAAACAGGAAAATATTTAAAGGAATTTTCAATAACTTTGGCAGGCGCTGTGTTGCTCTCTGGTTTTGTCGCATTGACATTATCTCCTATGATGTGTTCAAGAACTTTAGTAGAGGAAGGACAAGAAAGGAAATGGAAAACAAAAAATCCTTACTTATTGCTATTGAAAAATTATGTGTCGAAGTTGAACGCTTCTGAATGGCTATCGCAGGTTGAAAAAAAATACGCAGATACCCTTGAAAAGATTTTGAATAACAGAAAAAGAGCACTAATGCTAGCGGTATTATTTTCTGCTTTTGGCTACTTTATATACGCTTTTATGCCGAGTGAGCAGAAACCGTATCAAGATGTTGGTATGTTCAGCTATGAAGGACACGCTCCACAAACAGCTACGCTGAAATATACACAGCGTTATGTTGATGCAATAGATAAAGTTTTGGGGCAATTTCCAGAAATAGAGTCCAGACAGTATGTTATAACAAATCCAACATTTGAAGGGGTTGCGATAATAAAAGATAGATGCGGAAGAACAACCGAAGAGATAATGAAAGATGTTTCATTAAAAAGCAATGAAGTTTCTGGAATTGACGTAAAATTCACGGCCGGGCGTGGCAGTGGTGACAATAGTTCCCGTTATGTTTCTTTTGTCGTAAGAGGAAATAAATCGCATAGAGAGTTGCGTGAGTTATCGGATAACCTAATACAAGAAATACTCGCTACAGGCATAGCGAGTAATGTTCGGACTATGAATAACAATGAAGCAGAGGACTATACCATTGAAATAAATCGTGAAAAAGCAGCGTTATTGCATATAGATCCGAAAGCTATAGCGAGCACGATTTCTGGATTGATACAAGGTCGTGTTGCTACTAAGTTCAAACGTGAAAACAAGTTACATGACGTCATGGTTGAGATAACGGAAGAAGATAAGCGGTCTCCTGATCAGCTGACTGATATATACGTGAAGGCATATAACGATCGTGAAGAATTTTTAATACCAATTGCTGAGCTCATAAATGTGTATGCTCGAACTGGGCCTGTCACGATATATCGCTATAACAGAACAAGGTCTTGTACTGTGGTACCATTTTTACAACCGACAGTATCCTTGGGTGATGCAATAGACGTGATAAGAACTGTTGCCCACAAGACATTGCCTGAAGATGTTTATATAGATTTTGTGGATGAAACAAAGCGTTTTCTGACAGAATCAAATACAATGGCGATGATCTTCCTACTCGCGTTGGGTTTTATATATTTAGTCATGGCTGCCCAATTCGAAAGCTGGAAGGATCCCCTCATAATAATGCTGACAGTACCATTAACGCTAGTCGGTGGGGTAATTACACTTGCTTGCATTGATGGCACAATAAACATGTTTTCTAATATTGGTTTTTTAACTTTAATAGGTTTGATAACCAAGCATGGTATCTTAATTGTCGATTTTGCGAATAAATTAGTAGCAAAGGGGAAAACCTATAGGGAAGCTATAAAAGAGGCTGCCATAATGCGTTTGCGTCCGGTTTTGATGACAACGTTTGCGATGGTTCTTGGTTCTTTGCCTCTCGCTCTAGCTAGAGGCGCTGGTTGTGAATTACGTATACCTTTGGGAGCAGTCATTGTGGGGGGCATGATTGTCGGAACTGTATTTACGATATTCATTGTCCCTGTTGTATACACGTATATATCGCAATGGAGTTTTGCAAAAACGAAAGTGGCATTGCTTAGAATTTACAGCATAGCTGGACGAATATCGGACAAGAAACATCATTCCTGAAAATTGTGAGTTTTTTTCATCGATATGAAGTTGATATTGTAAAAAACTCTTCGCGCGTTAACGAATTGTTAAATATTTTTATTTATCCTTGGACTAAGAGTGTACGAACGTGCGAAGAGGTTTTTAAGATGCGTAAGTTTATCGTTTCTGTGTTTGCTATATTATATGGTTCATCTGTATTTGCTGGTGATGTTGCAGAAAAAGTAAATGCGACAGCAAATGCTGATAGCTCGGAGAAAACTGTTGTAACTGAAAAAAGTGATATTCCTGTAGATGCTGAACCAAAAGCACAAACAGCTGATGGAAAGGATAAAGATGTTCCATCTGTTGAGAATCAAATGGCGGAATTAGCTCAAGAGTTGCAGAAAGTTGATAACGAAACGAAAAATTTTGCCTCCTTAAGAGAGGGAAACGATATTTCCGATTCTGGGATGTCTTCGCTTGATGCAAAGGGAGAACCTAAGAAGCTTGAAGATATAAAAGCCCTTAAGTTAAATGAAGTAAACGCATCTGAATTTTTTAGAAATCCAAAAGCATTTACGTCATGTTTGGAACCAGGATATTGGATGGAAGTGCCACATGCTACGGATGGAGGATGGAGCGCATCTTTACTTGTAACAAATGAAACCTTGTTGCCAATCATTGAGGGAAAAGTTGACGGGATATCTGGCGTACTAGTTAATCAGGCTATTCTAAAAAGTAGAGCTCTAGATGACAAGGCTTTTGTCGATACAATAAAGTATGCTTTTGAAGGGCTTATAAACTACGATGAGGCCACAAAAAAGGATTTGGAGAGCTTGAAGCTTTGTGAATTAACAACTTATTCAGAATTTTTGAAAGAGAATGGATTAGAGCGGTTCGATCGTGGTGACGATCTTTCTGATAGACCTCAAGTTGGAATTCCAGTTAAATATTCAGAAGGACGAGTGATTATAAATTCGGAATTGCTGAAAAAATTGTTAGCAAAAAGATTAGAAGTTGCTCAAAAAGTTGATGAGATAAGGAAAACAATTCAGTCTATATCTAACGACCGCGACAGGATGATTACTCCGACGATGAAAGAGCAACTGGCTATGATAAAAAGGCTTACAGAAGAAAATGCTGAGTTAAATAAAAAAATAGAAGAAGGAAAAGCGCTAGGTAGCGATTATTCAGAATTCGAAACACGTTTAAAGGAAAATGAAGAAAAACTAAAAACACTTGAATTAGAACGTGGCGTCCGAGCTGCAAAAATGTATGAGGAAGATTTTGACCAGAGATTTTTAGATCAGCTTGATAAAGTAGAGGATTGCTTTATTCGGTTATCTGCGCTTGATCCATCGACGATTTCGGCAGATGAGCTAAAAGCTAAAAAAATTTCCAAGGAAACGCGTGAAAAAATTGAGGAATTAAAAATTCTGAAAAAGAAAAATGAGGAATTAAAGCAAAAGATAGACACTGAGAAAGCAAAGAATAAAGAGGTAATCGCACAGCTTGAAGAAGAAAAGAAAAAAGCAGAAGAAGAGTTAGCAAAGGCAAATCAAATGCCAGCAACTATATCACAACGAGTCGGCAGACGTACCCAAAATGTTCCGAACCCTCAACGGCAGACTGCTATAGACGCAGCAACCGCTAAGATTTCTGAGGTAGAAACAAAAATAAAAGCTTCCGGAGGATCATACACAGAGCTGGAAGCACAGTACAATGCAAATAGCGCACGTATAAAAGCTTATGAAGATGATAAAGATGTTATTACAGCACAACGACTCTTAGATAAAAGACGTTAATAAAGTTCATATGGTTTACCGAAGATGTCCTTTACTGTGACGTTTTCGGTATTTGTTTTTGTTTCGCAGAACATAGAAAAACTGCATTTCTGAGCAAAGATGGTAACATTGAGGGATCTATGCTCTAAGTTGCTCATTTGCACTAAGCGGAGACATACAAGAATCTGAGATGTTCCTATCTTCTATTAAAGAGACAAATTTTTTTGTTTCGTTATCAACTTTCTGTAACTTCCGTGCCAATGCCAGCCATTTGCATTAAAGATATGAGAAATTTAATGAAGCTTTATCTCAATATCTGAGTATTGTGGATGCGAATAATTAATAAAAGGTAATAAAATCACAAAATAATAGTATATTTATAAGAAATTATCAAACATATAAATATGACATAAATATAATAGTAAAAGCATACTAAAAAGGTGTTAAAAATACGTAAATTCAGCTTCTTGAAGACGTTTCACCCCTACAATGGAACAGAAATTATTTTAAAATTTAAAAAGAGTTAATTGCAAAAGCTAAAGTCGCTAAAACGGTAGAACACGGTGAAATACGAAGTATGGATAGGCTTGCTTGCACTATAACGAAGTTGCTCTTAATAGAAACAAAAACAAGATTCTAGGACATTGTTCTGGATTTTATAGAAAGAGAAAAGGTGGGATTTATAGATACATCGACGGTTCGCATATTAATGGGCAGTAAAAATTGACAGACATATATGGATGTCTTACAAAAATAATTTACCTTCTAAGAAGGTCAGAAAGTGAAAGGAGGTGGATTTTGCATTCAATCAATGATTATGAACACAACGACATAAATGCAAAAAATAGAAAAGGACGGAATCCCGCAGTTACGGCATTTACATTTAGAAGTACGCGGATTTCAAAAAATTGATAGAATTATAAGCTAAATTTTCAATAAAAATTATAAATACAAGCCAATCACGCACTGGATTAAAGAATTTGTCTGAGCAAATCAAACGATGAAATACATTATGCAACAAGGAAGCAATTCCACTAATGTAGATGACGGTTGATAGAAAATGTGCACATTTGCGTTTGAAATAAGAAGTTTGCTGGAGTTAATCATACTCAAACATAACTGATATTCACAACGGTGTAACTCTTTACTCCATTTGGTGCGCGTACTTCCAAAGAGTCTCCTGCTTTTTTTCCAATTAAAGTTTTAGCAAGGGGTGAAGTGATTGGCAAAAGACCATTTTTAACATCAGCTTCATCACTGCCTACGATTTGGAATTTTGACGTTATATCAGTATCGTCATCCACCAATTCAATGGTTGCCCCAAATTTCACGGTGTCCGAAACAATTTGAGACGCGTCTATGACTGTAGCTTTGCTGAGTTTATCCTCCAAGTCATTGATCCTACTTTCAACCATCCCTTGCCTATCCTTTGCAGCATGATATTCTGCATTTTCAGAAAGATCACCCAACGCCCTAGCTGAAGCAATTGCCTCGACTATTCGAGGTCTCTCATTGTTCTTCAAATATCGCAACTCAGCTTGTAATTTATTATACCCAGTAAGGGTCATAGGAAACGAATCCATTATATCTATTCTAATTCATAAACACACATAACCGGATATGTTTACCAAATAATTTAGCCAACAGTCAAGCAAGAAATGTGTAAATTTTTATTTTGGCGATTGGCCTGGAGTTGCAGAAGTACTTTTTTCTTTTAGCTTTTGATCGTTCAGAGTCTTGAATGAAGCTATGTCAAATTTCTCTCGGGTAGATATGGATGCAGTCGGAATAACATAATTTTGCCCATCTACTGACTTATATACCGTTTGCGTTTTAATTATTGGGGCAATCAATTCGTAAACCGTCGTCATAAGTGAAATCATGCTGTCATTTGCCGTCTTTAAAGAATCCTGCATTGATTCCGCTCCAGCTTTCGCAAGGTCTCTGGTTGCTTTCATTGTCGCAGCAGATATCTTATCAAAGGATGATTTTAACTCGTCTATTTTTCGATCCACATCTTTATTTGTGGATTTGTTTTCAGTAATTCCAGATAAATCGGAAATATCGCTACTTGCAAATGCCACCGTAAACAGTGAAATAAAACTCGTCAACATAATTTTTTTTGCAAACTTCATATTCATATCTCCTTATTGAGAAGCATCCTCACCTTCTATAAGGCTATATTAAAGTTGTTAACATTTAGTTAATAAAAATGAAATTATCATCCTTTATAATCTGTGTATATGCACTCAGTAGGCATGAGATCATAAATATCCGAGTTAACTATGAAAATATTTTTTGAATATCTTACTAGATAAATTGGCACAGTTGCTCAACAAAAGACAGGTCTGGTAATTCTGTACTCTGATTTTTTCTTTAACTGATTACATTGCTTGTATATCACTTTAGGAAGTGGTAGCCTTTTTCCGTAGGGACTGAGACCAAAAGAATTGTGAACAAAAACATAAGAAATATATCCGTTTTGCTTGGAGGATGGTCATCCGAGCGCGAGATTTCAATTTCATCAGGGCAGAACGTCGCAAATATTCTAAGAAATATGGGCTATAACGTTTTAGAAATAGATGTCAAGAAAGACCTTAAATATCTGGTTAGTAAGCTTTATGAAGCTAATCCAGATTTTATTTTTAATATGCTTCACGGTTTTGGCGGGGAGGATGGCGTAATTCAAGGAGTTTTGGAAGTATTTGGTGTTCCATATAGTGGGTGTAGCGTCCAAAGTTCAGCTATATGTTTTGATAAGAGTGTTTGTAAAAAAATAGTCAAAAATAGCGGAGTGAGAGTAGCCGAGGGATTTGAGACTGAAGCTTCACATCTGCTGGAAGTAAAAAAATATATCGATTATCCGTTTGTTGTAAAGCCTGCACAAAATGGTTCCAGTATTGGATTG
>CADBQC010000090.1 GCA_902796745.1 uncultured Pseudomonadota bacterium | reverse complement strand
TATAGTAAATTATTCTGCCATTAAAGTGGTTGAGAAGCTACTGATATCAATATCAGAACCGAAAGTTCAATACAAAATGGACATGTTGATACAAAAACTTTAGTTAAGAGGTATAACTGCAATTTCACGTTGTTCATTACAGCAGTTATAGTGAGCCCCCCCAAAAAAACAAAGCTCCGATAGAAGGAGATCATTAGTGTCAATGATACTGGATTGCGGTGTTCAGAAGAAGCTCTATCGTTGTCACAATGATACTTTCAAAATCTGGCTAAGCGATATTCGTAGTTTTTGTGAGATTTCACATCAATAATTCAATCGATAAATTAATTGCCTTGCTAAAGTGAAAGCTTTTTCAAAAAAATCCCTTTGTCAAACGATAAATTTTTATGAGAATGCTAATATTTCTTCTTTGTCGCTAAAATGAGTTAGGTTATTGCCATAAATTTGGTAGGTTTCGTGTCCTTTACCCATAATTGCTACGATGTCTCCCGGGCGAATTATAGATAGTGCGTAATGAATTGCCTCGCGTCGATTTCCAATTTCAATTGCGCCTGGACATGATGCAATAATTTGTTTCCTAATTTCTTCCGCTAATTCCTGTCTTGGATTATCATCTGTGACGATGCAAATATCAGCGAGCTTAGACGCTATTTTCCCCATCTCGGGACGTTTTGTTATATCTCTGTTTCCCCCGCATCCAAAAACGCAAATAAGTCTCCCTTGGCACACCTTTTTAAAACACTTTAACGCATTTGCAAGTCCCTCTGCGGTGTGAGCGAAATCAACATATACATCTCCGCAATTCACGGTTCTTATATGTTCCATACGACCATTAAGAGATTTTATTTTTGGAAGAGCATCAGCTATAGAGCGCAAACTTAGACCAGTAGCCATCGCGAGAGCGACTGCACATAGGATATTCATCACCTGAAAAGTCCCGAGCAGTTTGATTTCAATTAGTGGGCATTTTTCATTGCCGCAAACTAGATCAAAAGTTACCTTATCTGTAAATTTCGTGATGTTCCTAGCCTTTATAAAATTTTTATCACCCATGCCAAATGTAATGATATTGTTATTATATTTTGACACTTCTTGATAAAGTTCAGGAAAATCCAAGGAAACAATAGCGGGTCTATCTGGTGGTAAAATTTCCTGAAAAAGCTTCAGTTTTGTTGCTAAATAGGCTTCCTGTGTCTTGTGATAATCCAGATGATCTGATGCCAGATTTGTGAATGCTGCCGTGTATAAAGTCGCGCTATGACATCTCTTCTGATCTAAAGCGTGACTCGACGCCTCAAAAACGCAATGACTTACTTTTTGGGTAACGAGATACTCCATTATCTTATGAAATGTCACCGGATCAGGAGTTGTTAAATTTGGTATGGTAATATTCTCAGGGTAAACCGCTTTTTGATCAATGAATAGCCCTAAAGTTCCAAGATTAGCAGACGTAATGCCAGAATATGTCCAAATTTGGCTTAAAAAATGAGCGACAGAGCTTTTTCCATTTGTACCAGTTACCGCTACGCAAACTTCAGGTTGCGTAGGATATATAAAGCGCGATAATTTTGACGCTATCAATCTGGCATCAGGAATGGTAATAACATTGTTAATCCCAGATTGTTCTACATCAGATTTCTCTGCAAAAACAATCCCTGCGCCTTTTTGTAAGGCGTCAGAAATATTCTCATTAATATTCTTACAGGGTATTGCGACAAAAATGTCCCCAGGTTTAACAAATTTTGAATTTATTTGTATGTTTTTCACTGTTTAAATGCAAATCCATTTGGACAAGATTTTCATATGTTATCATAACTAGTAAGAAGACTGCCTCAGCTATGAAGATTTGGAATGTTATTATTAATAATAATTTTGATAGCGTTATATCTTTCACTACGTTTTATCCCCAAAAAACTCTTGAGATTCCTAAGCCCGCTATGCGTTCCATTCGTAAATATTTGTATTGCCTTTAGGTTAAAAAAAAGGCTTGAAGACAAGTCCAGAATAACAGAAAGATTTGGCTTACCATCCCAAAAGCGCCCGTTCGGTAAATTGATTTGGATACATGCAGTAAGCGTTGGGGAAACATTGTCTGTTATTCCGTTAGTAAACGAAATAAAACGACAAAAACCAGATGTTTCAATCCTGCTTACAACGATGACTGTAACTGCGGCACAGCAAGTTGAACAACGGCTTGGAGACAAGGTAATTCATCAATTTGTGCCGTTTGATATTTTTTCCTGGGTACGGCGATTTGTGAAGTATTGGAAACCATCGGTAGCTATGTTTATTGAATCTGAACTTTGGCCGAACATGCTTTTTTACCTCAACGACAAAAATATTCCAATATACCTTCTAAATGCCCGTATATCTGATCATTCCTTGGCGCGAATGTTTTTTATAAAAAAATATTTTGGGATTTTACCGTTTAGTCTATTTTCTAGCGTCTTAACGACATCGGTTAAAATGAAGAATGCGACGGAACTTCTGGGAGCCCATAATGTGAGAGTTTTACCAAATTTAAAATTTGTATCTGACAAGTTGCCTGTTAATGAAACAAACAGAAAACGGCTAGCACAAAAAATATCGAAACGGAAAGCCTGGATTGCGGTCAGTACGCACCCGGGGGAAGAAGAAATGATCATCAAATCCCATAAGATGATAAAACAGGATATTCCCGATATTTTGACAATAATCGCTATTCGACATCCAGCACGAGTTTCTGAGGTGAGCTCTTTGGGAACAAACAAAGAACTGTCAGTATCTATTTATTCTGAGACGATGCGAAATCGCAAGCACATAATTGAGGATCTGCTCTTGATAGATGAAATGGGATGCTTAGGTGAATTTTTTGAAATTGTAGATACGGTTCTAGTTTGCGGTAGTTTAGTTCCAGGAATTGGAGGGCATAACTTTCTTGAACCTCTAAGCTTCGATTGTAACGTGGCTATTGGGAACCATATTGAGAATTTTAAAGATATTTATCCATACGTGAAAGATTTTTGCATACAGGTGAGTGCAATTTCTGAGATAAAGGATTTTGTGGTCAAATCAGTGCAGGAGTATGAACGCTCTGAAGGTCACATAAGGACATTAAATTTTAAAGCAGAATGGAAAAACGAACTGAAAGAAATACTGAAAGTACTTTAGAACTACTGGAGATTTCCGAAAGGTAATGATATCTTTATAGAGAAGTGTTGTAGATTCTGCCACAGATGTTAGGACTAACTATCAATAAAGAAATAAAGATTTTCAGGTTAGTAGCCATAGTTGTTATCGCTACGTTGGCATGGATGTTTCTCAAACCAGTAGCTGGGTTGTCTGATAAAGCTCTACACATGATAATAATATTTGTTGCAACAATGACTGGTGTAATGCTTGAGGTTTGCTCAACGGTCGCATTTTTACTCATGTCAATGCTAATAGCAAACTTAACCGGGACAATTGAAGTTAAAGAAGGGTTTTGCGGATTTAGCAATATCGTGCCTTGGCTGTTATTTTTAGTGCTGTCACTGGCAACCGCAATCACAAAAACTTCGCTAGGAATGCGTCTTGCATACATATTTATGAAATTTTTTGGAAAAGGTATAAATGGATTATCTTATAGCATAATTTTAACTGAACTTTTTGTGGCTCCAGTTTTACCAAGCAACACAGCAAGAGCAGCAAGCATTGGATATCCGCTGGTGACGTCTCTTTCGAAATATATTTCTGCAAACGTGAAAAACGTAACAGAAAAATCTATTGGTTCATACTTAAGTGTCTTATATTCTAGCTCAAATGCTGTATGTAGTTCGCTATTCTTAACGGCTATGATATCTAATGCAATTATCGTAGAAGTAATGCGCGAAAACAATATACACATGACATGGCTCACTTGGACAAAATTTGCAATCCTTCCCGGCATAATAATATTGGCGGTAATACCATTCATAGTCAGAATATTTTGTTCCCCGAAGACTAGAGATCTAGGCGATATACAGGCTAAAGCAAAGACTAATTATGAAACGCTCGGAGAATTAAGCAAACACGAAAAATGTATCATAGCGACATTCGGCATAATGCTAATTATGTGGATCCTAGCTGAAACAATACATATTCCCGTGCTTGTTACGACATTGCTTGGTTTGTGTGTGTTTTATTCACTAGGAATAGTCAATATCAAAGATATTCTCTCAAGTCATGGGACATTCAATGCGGTTATAACCTTAAGCATTATAATATCGTATGTAAATTGCCTAACTGCATTTGGAGCCATCGACTGGTTTAACAAAGTGGTCACTGATATGATCGGCGGGTTCCCCCCTCTTATGTCATTTCTGATATTGTCAATAATATATTTTTTCGCACACTATTTTTTTACGGGCGAAGGTTCACGTATTATAGCACTGTATTCGTCATTTCTTAGCATAGGCATGTCTCTCGGAATAGATAAAATGAGCGTTTCAATGACATTGGCTGTCTTCAGCTCGATGTCATCAATCTTAACTCATTATTCAGGGCCAGTAGCGATACTAATGTTTTCAACTGGATACGTATCACCAAAAAAGTGGCTCGCGAATGGAACCACCTTGGCATTAGTCATAATGTGCATTTGGTTCAGCTATTTGCTGGTTATGAATGGACAATTAATGTAATTTAGCATTCAAATCGATTTTCCACGGTGAACTATTAAGCATTTCTGTTGCCGTTTTCGACTCTATCATAGCTTTCTTAGACAACTTGACCGGCTTCGACTTGGACTTGTTCGCCACTTTTTTCTGAGATTTTTTCTTCAATTGTTCTGGCTTCTTGTTGTCCTTTCTTTCGTTATCGCTTGCTTGGTTACTTTCATCTTTGCCCCATATTTCGAGAAACTGCTTCAACGTATTGGAATCAGACAATTGCAATTTCGAAACGCCACTATCACCAACACCGCGGAAGTATTCCTTTGCATTCTTTACTGCAAGAAAAACTGGAAGACCAGAAATCCCCAGTTGAGAAAGCGCAGTTCGTTCTCCTAGAAGAACAATTTTAACATTTGAGGTCGCCCCTATCCCGTACGAATTCAGTTTTTGAACAACAGCTTGATAATCCTGCACAGTTGGATCCTGCCAGTTTCTTAATTTCTCAACAGAAGGAACATGAAGGAATATTATATTTACCCCGCTTTTGGCTAATGTTCCAATATGCTTTGAAAACTCAGTCAAAAATTTATGGCAGTGAGGACACCAATCTCCGAAAAAGATAACAACCGATTTTTTCAGATCATCATAGCTTATATCACGTTTGACCAAAGCATTATTTTCGAAAAAAAACACGGATGCAGAGAATGCGCTCCCTTGCTTAGCATAATACTCTAGAAAAACATTATTATTTTGTGTAGATGTAGCACTCTGCGCTGCCGGAGTGCCTGCCTGAGGTACGTTCTGAACCGTCGTGTATGCCCCTGCATTCGCTGGATACACAGGCGCTTGTTGTGCAAATGACACAGATGAAGCCAAAAACGGTAAAGTCCAAATTTTGATGTTTTTCATAATATCCCCATAGAACCTGGCGCGCCCAGAAAGATTCGAACTCTCAGCCTTCAGATCCGTAGTCTGACGCTCTATCCAGTTGAGCTATGGGCGCTCACTTCCTGTATTTTTGCAAATTTTTAAACTCACTTCAAGAAAATTGTTATCCTGTATAAGTTCATGAATTTATGCAATATATAATTTACAAAAAATTAATCAACATAAGATAGCCTATGTAAGAAATAGGTATAGAGATGAAATGCTCTATTATTTTTTAGAGGAAAAATATGAATAAGATATTACAACTTAGTTTAGTTTCAGCACTGGTGGCAACAAATGCATTTTCAACTGAGAATGCTGACTTTTCAGGTGGACTTGTGATAAATGGTACCAATGAGCTAGTTTCAGGTACGACAGCCCAAGCGGGGGATAGTAACGGTATAACGAATGATGTATACCAAGCTAGCGCTAGTACTGCTATTGATGTAATGCCTGGAACAAACAAGGACACTGATAATGGGTTAATAGGAGCTGGCACCGTTATAAAAGGGCGCGTTGTTAGGCATCATAATGTAGGATGGATAGCAGAAACTGACACACCGAATAATTTCTATATTGCCACTAATGATTCAGGCTTCATTGCCGATAGCATAAATATTGGTTCAGAGGATGACGAGAACAGCACTGCGTTATTGCAAGAGATGTTTCACACGGATAATATTAACAACACAAACAGCATATATGGACCAGACAAAGGCAGTCAGACGTTTTTCTTATCAGACGGAATTCCAAAAGTAGCAACTCTAGGAACAGATGCGAAAGGTTTATCCGAAAATAATTGCGTCTATCCACACGCTGTAAAAAATGGCAATGTTCTAATAGTGCCTGAAAGTAACTTTATTATTCCATCTCCATACAATACTACAAACAAAGCCACAGATGGCGAAATCAGTGCAATACTTTCAAATAAGACATCAGAGGCACCATTTAATGCTGCAGGCTTCACTGCTTCTCAGGAATTACAACTTTTGCCAGCCTCAACGAAGACTTTATCTTTGACAGGTGCCAATCAATTTGCAGGAAAGATAACTATTGGAGATGGTTCGGAAGGTAACAGTGGGACCGTTGTCTTTGGAAAATCAAAAGGTACAAATACAATGACTGCACTTGGAACCTATACAGGGATGGTTGTAAACGACAAAGCAACCGTAGAATTAGCTGGAGATGATCCTGTTACCATCAGTAATAATTGGACATTTCACAAAACGGCAAAACTAACAGCTTCTCAAAGAGTTACG
>CADBQC010000089.1 GCA_902796745.1 uncultured Pseudomonadota bacterium | reverse complement strand
ATTCCGGCGACGCTTGTCAGGAAAACTCATATCCGATAGGTCATTACGAAATACTTGGTTACGGCTGCCCTGCATATAAGTAATATAAAGAAACAGCTGACAAAAGAAAAATAGGCAACTGTAAATGCTTGCCAAAAATTTGTCGAAAAGTCCAGCAAAAGCTGGACTTTTCGCTGCTATTGTAGATAAATGAATAGACGTGAGAAGGAATAGAGTCAGGAAAAGGTTGAAGAACAAAAAATGTTGGTGCGGTAGTTCCAAAAGGAATCTGTCTGCAAACTGGAATATCATTCTCTGTTGATAAGATAAAGCAAAAACCAGATAATACAGATGTTTTTTCACAAATTTAGTCAATTACATTGAACACTAAAGATAATTGTGGTATAATATATACAATTATAGAGATAATTTGGCAAATTATTATACATAAATACACAAGTGATTTATACATCAGGGTTTAGAATCATATTGAGAAATAGTTAAGAAGTATATAAGCAATATATCAAAAACTTTAAATATGATTTGAAGAAGGAAATTCGTATACGACATAACTTTGTACAATAATTTTATAAATGGATATGACAGTTCGCCGTTGATAGAACTATTAGCTGACGGTGAAATCGGTAAATTCTTTTTTAAGAGCATGTTAGCCAATGGTGAAACATACGATGACCATACATTAGTAACACGGGAAAGCAAACTAAATGAATTATATGACGCTATATTCAACACAAACTATGACAATGGCATTTATGAAAAAACTATAGGAACTATTTGCATTGAAAAAGATACAAAAGAATATCTGCTTAATATTATAAATTTATTGTCTAATGAAGCACATAAATCGTGGAAAGCGGCGGAAGAATAAACAGGATTATCTTATAATTGTATTTTTACAAATTTAGTAATTACATTGAACACATTAAGATGATTGTGATATAATATATACCATTATAGACGCAATTCGGCAAATTGTTATATTTAAATTAACAAATAACAAACAATTTATAAATCAGAATCGGACCATCAATATTGATTAATTACCTAAAAAGGGGTATTGTGATTATGAAAGATTTATTTGAAGGCTTATCAGATAAACAATGTGATGCTGTTAGAACAATAGATGAAGATGTTGAAATCATAGCTTGTGCCGGTGCAGGAAAAACAGGTGTTGTAACTCGTCGCATTATAAATATACTAAAAGAGAAAAAAGGAATTTTGCCGGAAAATATTGTTGCATTTACATTCACTGAAAAAGCGGCGGGAGAATTAAAGGCTCGTATATATAAATACGGTGAAGAAGTGTTGGGGAATACGAACGGATTTGCCAATATGTATGTGGGTACAATACACGGTTTTTGCTTGAAAATGCTTCAGGAGTATATACCTGAGTTTCAGAAATTTACTGTTTTGAACGAAATTAGGACAAAACTTTTCATAGAAAAAAATTATGATACTTGCGGTATGAGCGATTTGGGATTACGCAAGTATGTGGAAACTAATTTGTTCCTTAGTGTAATGAGTCTATTGAATGAGAATTTATTCGAGGAAAGTAAATGGGACGCAGTAACAAAAACAGCAGTTCAAAAATATAAGACGACATTTTATGAGAAAAAGTATTTCGATTATTCTTTGATAATGCAGGAAATGCTTCACCAACTTGAAAACAATGAAGAATTTGCAAAGATTATTTTAGATAAAATTAAATATCTTACAGTTGATGAATACCAGGATACAAATCCAATTCAGGAGCGCCTGATTCAGTTTATCAAAAAGGGTGGCTGTAATCTCTGTATAGTCGGTGATGATGATCAGACCATTTATGAGTTCCGTGGAAGCGACTCGTCTAACATTCTCACTTTTAAGGACCGATACGATATTAAAAGGTACATCGTTCTTGATACCGACTATCGAAGTTCTGAAGCAGTTATTGATATTGCACGTCGTGTTATTAGGAACAATCAAAATCGTTTGCAAAAAGAAATGCAGTCCGGAAAATTGATTAAAGCAGAGGAAAGCGATACTACCTACAAAGAATTTGATGATATTCAAGAAGAATGCGATTTTATTGCAAAAAGAATAAAGGAATTACATTCTGTTGGTGTTAAATACTCTGAAACGGCTATTCTTCTTAGAAAGCATAAGTTTGGTGCTTCCTTTGCCGAAGCTTTCAAAAATAACGATATTCCGTTTATAATTGAAGGGGTAAACGAATTATTTAATACACCTGAATGTATAGCAGCAAAGGGAATTTTTGATTACCTTAATGGCGAGCTTGATATGACGGGTTTGTTTGAGCTATGGGCAAATATTGACTATGAACTGGACGAGAAAGAAGTAGCAGATGCAATCGGTCTGCTTTCGCAAATGAATGTTAAGGACAAGAAGTTTTATGGCGATTTTTGCTTGCAGCAAGTGTATCACGATTTTTTGCGTAAAATTTCTATTGCAGACGATCCTGAGAACGCTTCGGCAGAGATTATTCTTTACAATCTCGGAAAATTCTCCCAGGTAATTGATGATTTTGAAACTATATATTATGCAACACTTCCCAAAAATAAACTTGCAAACTTTTGTAATTTTCTAAAATATTCAGCAGCAAGTGCTTATCCGGAAGGCTATCTTGCAAACACCTATATTCGTCCTGATGCTGTAAATATTATGACAGTACATCAGTCAAAAGGACTTGAATTTACGGCAGTTTTTATTCCTCAACTCAATAAGAACAACTTTCCGTCAAGAAAGATGGGCGGAAAGGGCATTTGGCATATTATTGACAAATCATATATTTCCAATTCAAGCAAGATTGCAGGCGATGATGATATTGAACGATTGGAAGAGGAAAGAAAACTGTTCTATGTTGCAATAACGAGAGCGAAAAAGTATCTTTTCTTAACAAGGTCGCCATACAATAAGATGGAGAAAAATGTATCTCCATTTTTAATTGAAGCAAAAGAATCTCCTTATATGCTTATGTATGATTCCGAAATGAGATACACTAATGAACACTTACCCAAGATGAGTGAAGAGCCTGCACCGATAAACCTGAATTTCTCCATTCTGCAGGATTATTTTGAGTGTGCGTACCGCTTTAAGCTGTCTATGTTCTATGGCTTTGTTCAGCCGATTGTTCCGGCATTGGGATACGGAAAAGCAATGCACGAAATAGTACAGAACATACATAGAAAGTATCTTGCGGGGGAAGAACTTATCGAAGATGATATCCATGCAATCGTGGATACAAGCTTCTATCTGCCGTATGCAAATCCGAAACTTGAAGCAAATATGAGAGCGGGTGCGGATAAAACGGCGGTGAGATATTTTGAAAAAAACGAACCGGATTTCAAGAATATTACGATGGCAGAAGCGGATATTGAGCTGGATATGGGTGACGGCGTTAAGGTGAACGGACGAATAGACCTTGTAAAACGGCGAGAGTTGTCGGGTGAGATGAAAACATACATTGTTGATTTTAAGACGAAAAACCGTGATGTTACCGAATGCATAAATGCGGAGCAACTCAAAATATATGCCCTGGGATATTTGAAACTCACGGGAGAAAAGGCGGATTATCTTGAAATTTACAATCTTGATAACACGGAGTCTGACAAACAGCGTGTAACAGACAACTTGCTAAAAGATGTCGGAAACGACATACGAAATGCTGCTGCTAAGATTCGTGCGAACGATTTGCCGAGAAAGTGTGGCAAGGAAAAATGTCAGAACTGCTATTTGAATTACCTTTGCCTGAATAAAAAGGAAAAACGAGATTTTGAAGTATAACGGAGGCTGTTATGGCTAATTTATCACAAATCAAGAGAGAGAAGATGCTTGTCTTTCTTGAAAAACTGAAAGCGCAGCATAGCGATGATGAGTCGTTGATTGCAATCAATCAGATAGAACGAGAACTTACTTCTAAGAAATACGGACTTGTATGGGAACAGCACGAGGAAGAAGTGGATGTGAAAATGCAAACGCATATTCCCGTATTTACTGAGGATAAGGAACGAGAAATTATATGTAATCCTGATAGTGAAGATTTTAATTTCCTACTCGAAGGTGACAATCTTCATTCATTAAGATTGCTGGAAAAAACTCACAAAGGTAAAATTGATGTTATTTATATAGATCCGCCATATAATCGTGGAAAAAAAGATTTTAAGTACGATGACGATTTTGTTGTAGATGAAGATGGATATAAACATTCAAAATGGCTTTCTTTTATGGAAAAAAGGTTAAAAATTGCAAAGAATCTACTTTCCAATATCGGAGTAATTATTGTTAATATAGATGAGCACGAATCGTACACGTTGATGTGCTTACTACAAGAAATATTTGGTGAGGGAAATAACATTGGTGAAATTATATGGAATAAGCAAAATCCAAAAGGAGATTCATTAGGAATTTCTGCAATGCACGAAACTATTTTTTGCTTTTGTAAAAATCGCACAGCTTTTTTTGCGAATAGCAATGTTTGTATTAGAAAGAAAATAAATGCAGAAATTATGATTAATAAGGCTAAAAAATTATTTAAGAAATTGGGGAAAAAATCGATTCCAGAGGATGTACTTGCTGCTATTAAGCCTTTTGATTATAGTGCTGAAATAAAAAAAGACTTTTATGTTAAATATGATTTAAAATTGATAAACAAAGAATTTCAAAACTGGCTTTCAAAACAGCGTTTTTCGAATGGAGAAAAAGCATATAAATTTATAGATGATAAAGGAAGAATTTATCGTGGCGTGTCAATGGCTTGGCCCAATAAAAAGAAAGCACCTGATGATTATTTTATTCCATTAATTCATCCTGTAACCCACAAACCTTGTCCAGTTCCGGAAAGAGGTTGGAGAAACCCTCCGGCTACAATGAAAAAGCTTATGGAACAAGAACGCATAATTTTTGGTACCGATGAAACTAAACAACCGGAGAGAAAATATTATCTTGATGAAAATATGTATGAAAATGTTCCTTCTATTTATGAAAATGCTGATAGTGCCGATGATTTACTCGCAAATTTAGGTGTTGAGTTCGAATATCCTAAACCAGTCAGTGAAGCAATATATGTTTGCTCTTGCATACAACCTAATGCCAAATTGTTTCTCGACTTTTTTGCTGGCTCAGGTACCACAGGACAAGCTATATTGGAAATGAACAAAGCAGATAACGGTAACCGTTATTTTATTTTATGCACGAACAACGATAACGAAATATGTAAAAATGTAACATACCCACGTATAAAAACAGTTATTACAGGTAAAAGAAACGATGGCAGTGAGTATTCTCAAGGTATTCCAGCAAATTTAAAATATTACAAAACTGACTTTGTTGCAAAGAACAGCGATGAACTCTATGATGATTTGTTGGCGCACATCGTTGAAATGATACAACTTGAATATGGTGTCAAAGTTGATAATAAGAAATATGTAATAATTATGAGTGATGAAGATATGGATGAATTTGAGAAAAATATTGATGTTTTCGAAGATTTGAAAGCTGTATTTATTAATCAGGACGTGCTTCTCTCCAATTCGCAGGAACAACTTATAAATAATCACGATTCCTACATAATACCTGATTATTACTTTGATTTTGAATTAAGAGAAGCAGGAGAAATTTGGTAAACTTTGTTTGAAAGGTTTTAAATATGCAAATTCTAATGGAAAATTTATCTGAAACTTGGAGGCTTTGATTATGCCAAATTATAATGGAAATGCAATATACGATTATGTGGTGAAAAAGAATTTAGGCTACTGCTTTTCAGTGGAAAATAATTGGCTTTTGTTATACGGAAACGCAAGAAGTGTTCCTAAAATATTGGCTCTTGTAAATAAGGTCGATAATATAGATATCAATAATATGTCAAACAATGAAAAAGAAAACGTTAATTTGGCATATAAGATTGCAGTACAATTAAAATTGCCTTTCATATGTGTTCGTTTTATGACAAATAGTAAAGAAGTTTTTGTTTTGCAATCTGTTAAACACTGGGAAAAGATAACTTATGACCAATTAAGAGATTTATTTGAAAAGTATGGTGTTGTTGAGCCGGGAACCGCAAGAAAGCCTGTAAATCAATATACATCAAGTCCTTATCACGATTGGCAAAGAGCGAATTTAGGAGATATCACAGTATCTGATTTAGATATGGTGAGATATAGAGCAAATAAGATAGAAAAAATTGTTGAATTAAAAAGATCTAAAGTATCTATTGATAAGTGGAAACCATTTCCTCAGGATTATCCAAACTTTGCACTTATTATCAATACTATTGTAAATTCTCAAGTGAAAATTCCCTTTTTGCTATACTACAATGAAATGAAAGAAGGAGAAATCGGAAAACGTAAAGAGGATATT
>CADBQC010000088.1 GCA_902796745.1 uncultured Pseudomonadota bacterium | reverse complement strand
TTTCTGATCCATTTTATTATTAACGGGTTTGGAACGCCTTCAAGCCTCTCCAAATATCATTATTTGGGTCGTTTATCATTTTCTCTAGTAGTGCTTTTGCATTGTTTACATTTATGTCGCTGTTTACCTTTTACTACTCCATCTTTACGTAATTCTTCGCTCCAGCAATGCCTACATTTTGCCATAAATTTATTTCCATTTTGCTATATCTAATCCAAATTCTAGCATAATTTTCTCAATCCCCCCATATAATTGCTTAGGAGTGCAAAAAATTCCACAATAGTTGGATGTTTTTTTACTCAAACTCAGTTTCAGGCTGCATCCTTCTTCGTTAGAATAATCGGGGTAGATTTGCCGTCAACCACATCTTCATCTATCGAAACCTCTACAGCCTCGCGGTTGTCAGGGATGTTAAACATTGTATCCATTAGCAGATTTTCTATTATGGCGCGTAATCCTCTAGCGCCTGTCTTTTTAGCAATTGCTTGATTTACGATCTTTTTCAGCGCACCCGCGGTGAATGTCAATTTTACCCCATTCATACTAAACAGACTTGCATACTGCTTTACAATGGCATCTTTTGGTTCAGTCAAGACGCGGATTAAATCATCAGCAGATAAATCCTCCAAGGTTGCGACAACTGGCAATCTTCCTATAAATTCAGGAATTAAACCAAATTTTAACAAGTCATCAGTTTCTACTTGTTTAAATAATTCACCTACGTTTTTATCTTCTATCTTGTCAACGTCTGCGCCAAATCCAATGCCAGTTTTCTTTCCTCGAGCAGCAATGATTTTGTCAAGTCCACAAAACGCACCGCCACATATGAAAAGTATGTTGGTTGTGTCCACTTGCAACAAATCTTGTTGAGGGTGCTTTCTCCCTCCTTGCGGTGGAACAAATGCTTCAGTCCCCTCTATAATCTTCAATAATGCCTGTTGTACGCCTTCCCCAGAAACGTCACGTGTAATCGATGGATTTTCCGACTTCTTTGTTATCTTGTCTATTTCGTCTATATATACAATCCCACGTTGCGCCTTTTCCACATCAAAATCTGCAGCCTGCAGCAATTTCAGTATTATATTTTCAACATCTTCTCCAACATATCCTGCCTCAGTTAATGAAGTCGCGTCTGCTATCGTAAAAGGAACATCTATAACCTTAGCTAACGTCTTCGCTAGCAAAGTTTTGCCAGAACCTGTTGGCCCTATCAGGAGTATATTCGATTTCGATATTTGCACATCCTTATAATCCTCAGATCTGCAGTTTATCATTTTGTAATGATTGTATACAGCCACAGATAGGAACTTTTTAGCTCGTTCTTGCCCGATAACATATTCATTCAATTTGTTGTATATTTTTGTCGGCGTCAAGGCTTCGGCATTGCCTTGCTTGATATTCTCTGCCTTCTCTTTTTCTATGACATCAGAACAAAGATGTATGCACTCATCACATATAAAAGCCGTAGCACCAGCTATTAATTTAGTCACTTCGTTTTGCGATTTTCCACAAAACGAGCAATACATAACTTCCTCATTCTGGTCTTTTCTCATTGCATACCTTCCTATTTCACAACCCGCAACTTCATCATTTATCGTACAAGGAATATCTGAATAATTCGTTAACTCAATTCTCTCTGATTTCGATGATCTTATCCACCAGACCAAACTCTAAAGCATCTTCAGCGGACATAAACCTATCACGCTCCATTGCTTTGTTAATCGTTTCTATATCTTTACCTGTATTATCTGCATATATTTTGTTCAATCTTTCTCGCAAATTCAAAATCTCTCGCGCATGAATCTCTATATCGGTTGCTTGCCCTTGGGCTCCTCCAGACGGCTGATGTATCATAATTCGAGCATTTGGGAGTACATATCGCTTGCCTTTTGTTCCAGAACTTAGCAACAAGGAACCAGCAGAGCAGGCTTGTCCTATACAAAGAGTAGCAACATCGCACTTGATATATCTCATTGTATCGAGTATCGATAATGCCGAAGTTACCACACCTCCTGGAGAGTTTATATACATGCTGATATCTTTTTTAGAATCTTCGGATTCCAAAAACAACAACTGAGCACAGATTAAAGCCGCCATTTCGTCATATATCTGTCCGGTTAAAAATATAATTCTCTCCTTTAGTAGACGTGAATATATATCATACGAACGTTCACCTCTGCTAGTTTGCTCGACAACTATAGGAACAAAATTTGCATGCTCAGAAATCATCTTACTCATCATCCTCTTTTAAAAGTTCATCCAGTATTTTCTCCATTTCGGCTTTGGTTTTCTTGACCTCTTTTCCCGTAGTCTTCGTTAGCAAAAACTCGATCACTTTTCTTTCCAGGACTTCAGCTTTCTTGAAATCGAGAGCTCCCGGATTCTTTGTATAGTAATCTATTATATTTTGGGCATGCATCGGATTTTTATAAATTTCCGCATTGAGAGCGGCATTTATATCTGCTTCAGTGATAGTTATCTTCTCTTTTTCTGATATCCTGTTTAGCACATATCCCAAGATGCAACGCTTATTAACAACATCTTTAAGTTCTTTCCTGATTTCTTCATCCGATTTTTTCTTTTCTGCTTTCTGGGTAGGTTTGCTTATTGGCGCATCGCTACCTTCCTCTCTTTTGTAAGTAGCAATCGCTATCCCCATTTCTCTATCAAACACTTCCTGTGGAATGTCAAACTTGTAATCTTTTGAAAACTGTTCCAAAATTTGACTTTTGTGGTATATGTATGCCAAATCATTTATTTCGTTTTCCATCTGTTCTTTTATTGTGTCTTCCAATACTTTTTTGCCAGAGAGCCCCTTGCGTTTTGCATAATCTTCAGGCGTTATGTCGGTCATCGCCTGCTCAATTGATTTTAGCTCGATTTTATATTTCAAATTTTTATCAGTTGCCGGAACAAAATCAAATGATTCTCCAACCTTTTTGCCTATAAATTTCCCTAAAAATTCTGCACCTTCTGGGATTATATCTGGGATTATAACTGCATTCGAAAAACTTTTCTTTTTGCTTTCTACGCCATTGTTATAGCAGGTAGCTTGGTATGAAACCATGTCCTTTGGTTTTACGACATAATCCGGCGCGGTCTTTTCATACACTGGAGATGCATCAATTGTGCGTTTTATCGCTTCATCAACGTCCTGTTGCGTTACATTTGGAACAATTTTCTCTATTTTTAGATCGTATAACTTCAGCTCAAAAGAGGGAGATTCATCAAAATACAACGTAAGCCCTAAATCTTTTCCTTTTTCGTATTGCCCTTTTAACTTATACATGGGATTTGTTGCTAATCTAACCACTTTAGATTCTTTAACAACAGCCCTGCTAGCATTGGAAATAAGTGCATCTAAAGCCTCTTTAGTTGCTGTAGCCTCAACACTACTTCGCACTATATTTAGTGGCACATGCCCAGGTCGAAATCCCTGCATCTTGTACGTTTTTGCCTTATCTTGTACTATCTCAACAACCCTATTTTCTATATCTTCTGCGGAGATAACAACATCATATTCATGACGCAATCCCTCAGATTTCACCTTTTCAAACTTCATAAAAACAAAAACTCCTCTCCAACGTGCGGAATAACAAAAATCGCAGGCAGACAAACCACCGACGCAACATTACCTCCATATGATAACATCTGAAGGTAAGAAATCAACAATTTTTCTGTGTATAAGTTCATAACATATGAGACAAAAATTGATTTGAGATACCCAAATAGATAAAAAAGTCTCCAGAATTAAATTATTAGCTTTTAATCTAAGAAAGGAGACTTTTTATACAAGTGCAGTGATTGCTTGTG
>CADBQC010000087.1 GCA_902796745.1 uncultured Pseudomonadota bacterium | reverse complement strand
GGAACTACACCTGTAAACTCAAGCTTGTTCAGAATTATCGAATTCTTGTCTTTGTTCTCACCCCATGAAAACTTCACAAAATCCGTGAGCTGTGCATTCGCATGAAGATCCCTTGCATACAATTTCACTTTCCGAACCTTTTCCGTCTCGACGGTAGTAGCAGCGATTTCAGTAGCCGTTATAAAAATCAGTGGTATAGCGAAAATCTTCTTCAAAATATTCACGTTAAGACATCATTAATACATCGACCCAAAAATATTATAACATGTAGTCGAGATATTTTTAAAACTTTTGATTTTTGGAAGAAATTCTCAATAAATCGAACATAGTTTACCTCAAAACGTCTGTGCGTGTTTTTCCTGTCTCCATGATATTTTTGACAAATTCCTACACGGCCCCCAACTTTCTATGGTTCAGAATATAACAAGATCTTGAAAAGCAGTTGGGTATAAACAGCTAAAAGTCTTCCTCAACAGGAATACACATATCACTAAATGCAGTGATATGCGTCGCTTTTTTGTCAATCCAGCGCAAGAGCTTTACAGTGACGTACTGAGGAGACGACGGCTAGAACACACCAAGAACTTATGTATCATATCTCTAAGGGTAGATCAGGAGCTCTCCTTCGCGCTCACATCTGTTTAAATTTGGACGCAATAATCCCGGCGCCAATTACTGTGTTATCAGAGTTATACATAGCGCAGATTTGACCGGGAGTAACTGGAGTAGTAGATTTTTCTAATAATTTAACAGTGGCGCCGGTCGAAGTTTTTGTTATTCTGGCTTTGGTCTTTTCGGAGGATGATCGAAGTTTAACAAATGCCTCGAATGCAGTGGCAACATCCAGTATCCAGTTAGAGGAAAACAAAGTGAATTCATCTTGCGATAAAGCACTAGATAAGCCGACTACTATTTGGTTTGATTTACTGTCTACATCAACAACGTAAAGTGGTTCATTATATGCAATACCTATTCCACGACGTTGTCCAATTGTGTAATTTTCAATTCCATTGTGTTTTCCTAAAATTTGCTTTGTTCCAGACAACACAATATCTCCCGGTATCGATAGATTCAAATTTGAATAAAATTCATGCAAAAATTCTTTGTAATTTCCGTGCTTTATAAAGCAAATATCCTGGCTTTCCTCTTTTTCGAAATTGGGTAAACCAAACTCCGCTGCCATCTTGCGAGTTATGGATTTATCCTCTATCTCTCCCAATGGAAAACATACATTTTTCAGGTTATTTTTATCAACAAGCGACAAAAAATAGCTCTGGTCTTTTTTCTTATTTTTTGCCTCACGCATCTCCACTATATCATCATGCACACTCATTTGTATGTAATGACCAGTCGCCATCAAGTCGGCACCCTGTGCTCGTGCGTACTTCAGCAACAGGTTCATTTTGATATCTCTGTTGCATAGAGCACAAGGATTTGGCGTCATTCCATTGGCGTAATATTCAGCAAAAATGTCCATAACGCAACGTTTATACTCCTCGCGTGCAGGCATAACGTAGTGCTCTATTCCCAAGATATCGCATACTTGTTTTGCATTCGCAATGTCGGATTCCCAGTCGGCATGATTGTCCATCGTTATACCAAACACCTCATACCCCTGGGATTTCAGAAGCGCAGCGGTCGTTGATGAATCAACGCCACCGGACATTGCAACAGCAATAATCATCAGGCAACGTCCTTTTTAGGCATGAAATAATAGGCTATTCTCAAGACCACAAAGACGATCAATGCTGGATACAGCTTCGATAATATCATCGCCATCAATGAACAAATCTTCGCAAATCCAAGCAATGACATTCCTAAAGTACAAACACCTGTTGTTAGAAGTATGGCATTTCTATTAAATTTTTCCTTCAAAATAGTTTTATGTATGTAATCTGTAAACATCGCTGTTATGGCGACATTTGTACCAAGGCATCCAACTGCAATTACAACCGCAACAAAAATTGTTGCATAATTTCCCATAGAAATATCCGCTATTTTTGCAAACAGAGCCTCATCGGATGTTCCGCTAAGCAATGAGGAATACTTAGCACCAATATATGCTAAACCGGTATACACCAATGCGAGTAGTATTCCACCAACTGCGCAAGCCATGCCTGTAAATTTTACTAACGACTTCTTGTTACTGCGCTCCTCTTCTGGAAGAGAATTTTTTATATACAGATAAATAGGAGCAGTCATGAAAAATGCTGCAATCAAATCCATAGTTTGATATCCCATTTCAAAGCCATCTATAAATGCCTTTGATGCAGGAAAATTAGTTGCAGGAATTTCTGAATTTGCAATAAGCATTGCAACTAAAATCACAACAGCTACTCCTCCGAATTTTAGTGGCGTAAATATAGTTCCCATAAGTTGAACTAACTTTCCAGGATTCCAAGCTAAAATTACAGCGATAGAACAAAAAACAATGTTAAAAAGCAAAACTGGACAATCTGGCATTGCGACGCTAATACCTCCAAAGGCAACGTTGACACAACGCGCAGACACGCCAAAAGGACCAACCATTATCATAACAAGCAACATAAATAGAGCCGTAATGTGCTTTCCAAGAGGTTTCATATACTTCTCAGTTTCCGCTTCAAAGAGCATGCTTCCAAAGTAACCGAGCATAGGAATAACAACTGCAGCAAGGAGCCAGCCAAGATTCGCCATGCTCCAGCCTGATGCAAAATTCTTTCCTAAAATAGGAGGAAATGCAATGTTGCCTGAGCCAAAAAGCATAGCAAAAATAGCAAATCCAGCTACAATAACTCGGTTAAATATACTCATAAAATTACCTAAAAAATGGACATACAAAAAAATTATACCACATCATGGATTCTTGAAGAAGGAAGTGGCATTCCTAGGCGTTTCTAATCAATTATAGGAATACCCGGAAATGAGTAGTCTTTTCTATGGTTGCTCAGCTCTAACAGCGCTTGATGTACGCAATTTTAATACTAGCGATGCAACGAATATGGGATACATGTTCATAAATTGCAAATCACTTCAATGGCTTGATTTAAGTAACTTTGACACCAGTAGCGTGACGAATATGAATATATGTTTAATGGCTGTTCCGCATTAACATCACTTAATATCAGCAACTTTGAGACCGGTAATTTCGTGACACTAAACAATATGTTTAAAAACTGTAAGATTCTGTCAACTTTAAACATTTCAGAAAGATTTTTTCCATCGATGGACGCCGTATCTGAGTGTCTTGACATGTTTTTATCGTGTAACTCAAATCTACAAGTCGTCGGAGAAAAAATTAACAAATTTACAGTTGCAAATGCAATCACAAAAGCAAAAATAAATACTGGTGCTAACAAAGTTTATATTTATTCGATGCCTTCTGTCTGGATATCTGATGCTTTTAAAGAAATAGCGAAGAAGCAACTAGGTAACGCAACATTTGAGGAAACAGCTGAGACAACTACAGATCTTTCTAAAGTATTTATTGCAAAATCAACAGATAGTTTATACATAGCGCAAAATGAGACAAATCAAACCTTTGATCTAGATGGCAAAGATAAAACAATTACTGGCGCGCTAGTAAACAAGACGATTGATGACATTGGATATTATCCGGCAGCTTTGCGACTGACTGGGAGTAT
>CADBQC010000086.1 GCA_902796745.1 uncultured Pseudomonadota bacterium | reverse complement strand
AGGAGTGATGACACACAAACCGGGGATACCATTTACATCTTTTTTCACTGTGATCTGACTCATATTTAACCCTCATTATTTTATGCTTTTATTTTAAAATTTTATCGGCAACTTCTCTGATAACACCATTACCTCCATTAGAGAAGGCAATATATTTTGCCACTTTTTTTACTTCACTCATTGCATCTGCCGGTGAACAGCCAAAACCAACCATTTTGAGCACTTCTAAATCATTAATATCGTCACCTATGTAACATACATTCGCAAGAGAAATGTGTCGCTCTTTGCAAATTTTTAAAATCATTTCTTTTTTATTTTTACAACCTGATGCAAGAATATCTAACTGTAACTTCTCAGCTCTCCGTTTGTTCAGTTCAACGCTTTCACTCGTAATTATTCCGGTAATGATTCCACGTTCCCTGAGTAGCGCAAATCCCATCCCATCTCTTGTATTAAACTTTTTCAGTTCATCACCTTTCTCAGAATAATACATACCTCCGTCTGTCAGACAACCATCGCAATCTGTAAGAAACATCTTAATTTCCGGAATTTCGGAAGGTGCAACAATTCCGTTCTTCTTCATCAGTGCTTCAATAATAATCCAGTCACTTGGTTCATCAATTTCAAAAAACGTGTCTTCGTCCATTTCAACAGTCTTAATGTTTCCGGAAACACGATTCTTTGATTTTATTAAATCTGCTTTGGATGAAATATAAAACGCACCGTTTTCCACCAAATACCCCTTAAACTCTTGACGGCGCGGTCGATGGAATACATCGTAGTTTGTGGAATATGCATTTCCCTGTTTATCAGTGGCCCAGTGAAATCGTTTTTGTCGAACAACAGAAAGAACGCTGTCTGTTTCTTTCATCATAAAAGTTTCAAATCCTTTATCAAGATCGCTTGCCTGTAAAAGAGGAGAGGTTGCCTGAATTAAAACGATATTATCAAACTCATAATTGTTAGCAAATTCCAACATTGCAAATTCAGTAGAAGCTGTATCAGAAGCAGATTCGGCAGATCGGCCAATCACTTTTACTTTTTTAAATGTATCTGCCTCAAATCCATTTTGAAAAAAAGAAACTGTCTCACGAATTTTATCACTGTCTGTTGCCACATACACTATATCAATGTATTTGCATTGACAAGCTGCCTTGATTGTCCAATACACCAACGGTCTTCCACCTATTGGCTTAATATTTTTTAAAGGAATAGATTTACTTCCGCCTCTGACTGGGATAAACGCAACATTCATTTTTTACTTATCTCCTACCTCACCAAGTACTTATGCTCTACCGTAAATGTCTTCATATCGAACAATATCATCTTCACCCAAATAATCGCCGATTTGAACCTCTGTTAAAACCAATGTTTCTTTATCACTGGTATTGGTCAGGCGATGCTTGGCACCTTTAGGAATAAAAACGGAACTTCCGCAGGTTACACTAACTAAAGATTGGTCAATCTGTACATTTCCTATCCCGTGCACAACAATCCAATGTTCCTCACGGCGATTATGCGATTGCAAACTTAACTGTCCACCGGGCTTTACACTAATCACCTTCGCCTGATAGTAATCGTTCAAAACCGTTGTTTTATAAAACCCCCATGGTCTTTGGAAAATCTCGTGATCAATTATACTGGTATCTAGCAAAAAGAAATTATAAGAAAGACTTGCATGAATATCCTGCAAAAGCAGCGTATGCATCTGACTCTTCGTAATAATATTTTTTAATTTGCCATTTCTATCAACAATGGGAAGAAATTTAATCGCCTGGTTTTTAAACAATTCAGTTACAGTTTCAAATCCGGCAGTAACATGGACAAATTTTGCATTCTTTGTGTAAATATCAGCTATGGAGTCGTTTGTTTCATGATTTTTTAAAATTGCACGTCGAATATCACCATCTGTCAGCACACCAAGAAGTGTATCAGTCTTATCTACTACAATAACAAACCCCTGTCGGTTTTCATCAATTTTCAGTAATGCTTTCAGCATAGTATCCTGCTCAAAAACAATAAACGGTAACAACCAGTGTTCCACTATCTAATTAACCTCCAGTAATATATATAGCAATTTATATATAGCGAGAGATAAATGTACTGAAAATTATAGATTAATGCTTTCTATATTTCAGCTTCTCTCGCTGTACCTGTTCAATCGGTAAAATCTCATTACTCTTATAAGTCAGTGCTTCATAAACCGCATTAAGATTTCGCACCAGTTTCCGAATGCCGTCCGGTTCAAGAGATGCAGCGTGGTCGGTTCCTTTCCATGTGCGATCAATCGTATAATGCCGTTCAATATATTCTGCTCCCAACGTGTAAGCTGCTACATCTACTGCAATGCCAAGATGGTGTCCGGAAAAACCAATTGCTTTTACACGGCCTTCATATTGTTCTTTCATCCTTGTAATTTCAAGCAGGCAGACATCTTTAAATGGAACAGGGTAACCAGAAGTACAGTTATACAGAATCAAATCTTTTGCCCTTCCATTCTTTTCAAACAACTGAACGACTTGTTCCTCTTCATCTTTAGTAGTCATGCCAAAAGAAAGCTGGATTTCACCTTCATAGTTATCGCATAACCATTGCAACATTTCAAAATGGGTATTGCAGGCAGAAGGAATTTTTATAAATTTCGGTTTAAGAGAAGTTATCTCTTTGGCACTAGTCATATCCCATACTGATGTAGAATAAATAATGCCTGCATCTTCGCACCATTTTTTGAGCTGTGCATGTTGCTCAACATCAAACTCCAAAAACTCACGATGCGCACCATAGGTCGGACCATACGAATTCGCTGGATTCGGATGCGGGGCATTATATTGTTCTGGCGTAAGTAACTCTTTGGGACAACGCT
>CADBQC010000085.1 GCA_902796745.1 uncultured Pseudomonadota bacterium | reverse complement strand
TTTCTGATCCATTTTATTATTAACGGGTTTGGAACGCCTTCAAGCCTCTCCAAATATCATTATTTGGGTCGTTTATCATTTTCTCTATTAGTGCCTTTGCATTGTTTACATTTATATCGCTGTTTACCTTTTGCCACCCCATCTTTACATAATTCTTCGCACCCGCAACGCCTACATTTTGCCATATCTAATCCAAATTCTAGCATATTTTTCTCAAAATTACTACAATTGGTTAGGAAAGCCAAAGCGCTAGGTGATTTGTGCTTTTTTTTGGCAAACAGCATAGATTTCGCAAAAGTTTTTCATTACAATGTGGTGGATACAAATGTTTTTGGTATAAAAGAAAGGATAGAAATATGAAGAATATAGTGTTGTTGGCAATAGCGTGTGTTAATCATGGGATGGCCACAGATGAGACAAAAATATCCGATGTGTTGCAAAGCAAACATTTTCTACGGACGAATCAGTATGTTGCAAAGACAGACGGAGTTTCAAAAAAAAGATTTTCTAAGCATCATAAAAACGACATCAGAGGCATGATTACTAATTACAATGTTGATGTAAACCATAGATGTTTTAAAGAGTTGAACAGGAGCACTATAGATTTGGATTTGAAATTCGAAAAACATACTAGATTGATAGGTGAGACGGAACACACTAAATTGGATTTTACTGAAGCGGCTACATCATATATCCCTACTGTCGCTCGTAGTACTAATTCTTTAAGCGATATGTTTTGTGGATGCAAAAGTCTAGAGACGTTAAGTTTTGGGTCAAATGGGACTTTTCGTATTATCAAAAGAAGTTTTTCTTCGCCGAATCTGAGTTACTGTGTCCCGGTAAATACAGCTAATGCGAACAGAATTTTCGAAAATTTCAGCAGATTAACAAATTTCTCTTTAGTAAAATTTAATGAAAAGTTTCCTAATATACAAGATATATGCAAGTATTGGATAACTAGCTACTGTTCCGGTCTAAATTATAAAAAGTGTAATAATCCAAACAATTACATCACGGATATAGTGAGTCCGACAGAACTTAGAATAAATAAAACTAAAAAAGCAATGTTTTGCAAGGAGGGATTGATTCACAATATCCTGCGGAACAGCAAAATTTGAATGCACCGGGTGCATTTGTTTTAGACCGAGTATAGATTACAAAAAAGTATCAATAGGATGGTGTGCGTGAGGATATACAAGCAAATGCCCTGATGCCAGGTGATAAAATTATTCAAAATGTTATGATGGATAGACTACACTTGATGTAGTTGAACTACATCAAACGGATCTAAGATGAAACTACCTCGGATTTATGTCCCATTGATGATAGCTACTATGCAAGCAACTACCTGTGAAGCAACGATAAACGGCATACAAAATAGGGAAATAGTGAACCTGATAAAGTCTCAGCTGTCGGACTGGTCTGATATTTCAGCAGGCTCCGTTTCGGCTGAATTTAAGCTAAAAAAGGATAAACGAATTATAAAACGAATTCTTGCTTCATATGGTTATTTTGACGCGCAGATTTGCCCAGTATTCCAAAATGGAAAAGCTGTTTTTAACATAACATTAAATGAGAGGTATAAATTTGATGATGTTCTTTTGCTTTACATTGATCAACGGAATTATCGTTCGGGACTGAAAGTGAAACACGTTTTTGATTTAATTGGCATTCAATATGACACTTATACAGACACAAAACAGCTCTCAGATGGATGTGAAAAAATAGCTGACTTTTTAAAAGGAAAAGGATTTGCATTCGTGCAAGTGCATGCTCCGAAAGTACAACGAGATAATAAGGATAAGCGAATCAAAGCTATATACGAGATCAAATTGAATGGAAAAACAGTAATTGATAGGACGATAATAAATATCAAATCAAAAAAAGCTCCGAAACTTTTAGAGCCATTCGTTAGGAATCGAATAGCTTGGAAAGATGGAGATATCTACGATAGAGAAAAAATCGAGAATATGAAAAATGATATTATGGCAAGCAAAATTTTTTCAGGCGTTTCGGTCGTTCTAAGCAAACCAAAAAAAGACGAAAAGGATACATCTGTCGTACATACCACTATAACGATAAATCTTGAAGAGGCGCTCCTTAGAGATGTGGCTGCAGGATTAAAATATGGCTCCTCCGAGAAATTTGGAGTTCTGCTCTCCTGGACGCATTACAACATAAATGGCAAAGGAGCCAGCCTCTCAACAAGTATAGATGCCACTAAAGAGAACCGGTATCTGCGTATCAAGTACGATACACACGATTTATTTTACAAAAGACAAACACTTTCCACGCAGGCATTTTATATCAAGGAAGATGAAAGTTCATACAAAGTTTTAAAATCCGGAGCTGAAAGCATGCTTTGGCAAACATTTGATACAAAATTTCATGCCGGATGCGGTTTATGTATTGAAGAGTCGGAAACCACTGACAAAATCGAAAAAAAAGACCTGGATTTTAGCGCATTGGGTATTCCGATCGGACTAAAATTTGACACAACAGACGAATATCTTGATCCACAGAAAGGCATACGTTGCCAAGCCACGATAACTCCGTATATCGGTCATCCTCACAACCTAACAGTTTTTACTGGCAAAGCATCAATATACATTCCATTTAAGAAAAATGCATTTAGGAATTTTCTTGTTTTGGCTGTGTACTCTAGGTATGGAACAATATTCCGAAATAAAAATCACGATATTCCGCGTGATAAATTATTTTTCGCAGGTGGTGCGAACTCAGTCAGAGGGTATGGATACCAAAAAATAGGGGCATTTAGTGATGTAGATGATGGGGATGAAGAAAATAGAAACAATAAACCACTAGGCAAGCCTCTTGGAGGTGAATCTGTATTTGAAATCGGAGTTGAACCGCGTATCAGAGTGGCGGATAATCTCGGATTTGTCGCTTTTTTGGAGGGTGGAAACGTCTATTCCAAAAAAATGGCAAATCCTCTGCGTAAATTACTTTTTGGGTATGGAGTGGGAATAAGATATTACACTTCATTCGCTCCAATTCGTTTCGACATAGCTTTCCCTACGAAAATTCGAAAGACGAAAAAAGGAAAAAAGGTTGATTCAATGTTCAATTTATATATAAGTATCGGGCAAGCATTCTAAATATACCAGCAATATTCAATTATACGATATAATATAATTAGATGTTTTGTATCAGGGACAGTATGTTCAAGTTTTCAGAGAAATTTTCTTTCTTATCGACTTTTTGTTGCTTGTATTTCCTATACAATTTTTGTTCTATTCTTTGCTTTTGTGTTGAAGATCATTTTGATGCATATGTCCGCCCTTTCTTTGTATTTGGAGATGATTATTGGTCAGCTGTGGGAAAAATGTTTTGTTGCGGTGTTTTTGCTATATTTTTTCAAAAATCGGGCACTGTTAAATTTTTGCACACAAACATATTAAGCCAGATAATGTGTTTGTTTTTCATTTTTGTCGTCATTGTTCATATTTCACAGATAATTGGTAACTATTTTAATGTATCTGAAACCTCATCAGATCGCTGGATATTAGGGATAAACATCCTTGCCATCATTATCTATGCATCGATTTTATACATTTCTGAGACAATTGAAAATGTCAAAAAGCGTACATACATCTTGATAGGAATATTTGGCGCATGTTTCGCTACTGCTTGTGCTATGGCATCTCACTACATGCCTCGCTCTGTATTAAAAACGCTCAGTCAAGATAAAGAAACACTACTATCTGTCCGAAAGGCTGTTAATGCTCTCAAAGCCGGATTAGAAATACCATCCGGATTATCAAATAATGTTAAGGTCAGGGATGAAAATGGTAAACGTATTATCACTTATCAATTTGAAACAGATTTTGAAGGACTTAAAGAAAAATCGAAGTTTACAAAACGTTTAAGGAAAAGATTCAATTTTACACCTGATTTATTCAAAGAAGGCGAACAAGTCGGAACTGTTTTGTTCAAAAAAGGAACGCATATTCTGGATGTCCCTTTGCCGAAAACCACCTATTCTCCAAGCAAAAATTTTTCTCATCCGCAAGTGAGATAAAAAAAGAATTTGAGCGTATCACAGTCGAGTTTAGTTGAAAATCATTGCGAATTGATGACAATACGTATTCACTTTTGGATACCAAGAGGTTGATAAAAAAAGTCCGAGCAAACGGGCATTCCCATGAGGGGAAGCTACTATGATTTTTAATCATAAACATGCGATGGATTTTATACCGCAAACCCCGAACCATTTTAATAAAATTTCTGTTTCAAAAATTGAAGATATACATGATTATGAGAGATTCGCTTTAGCAATCCTGCTATTTCTTTATATTCGGCAATGATGTATAATGAGCCTAAGGTGGTTTGAGAATTAAATTAAATTATGGAAGCATCTCAAATGTCCAGCATTGCGACGGATGGAGCGGTTGCTGGGGCTTCGGATATAGTCGTTAATGGAAACATATCGACAACAACGCATGTGGCTGGTGGAGATTCTATTCTGGAATATTTTTGGAGCGCTGGACTTTTAATAAAACTGGTAATGATAGCTTTGCTTATTTCCTCAATATGGTCTTGGACTGTAATCATAACAAAATATTTGAAATTAAAGAGATTGCGCGCTGATGCTGATTATTTTGAGGAAAGTTTTTGGTCAGGAGCGCCTCTGGAAGATTTATACAAAGAGCTAAAGGGAGCAGTATTTGATCCGATGTCTAATGTATTTTGTTCTGCTATGGCTGAGTGGGAAAATTTTGCAGGAAGTCACAAAAAGGATGAATTAACTGCAACAAAAACGTTGGAACGGAGAGTTGATAGAGCTATGCAAATCGCTATTCGGCGAGAAGTTGATGAACTGGAAAAGGGGATGGCATTTTTATCTTCGCTTGGGACGAATGGAGTTATAATCGGGCTCTTTGGAACAGTAATCGGCATTTTTAACGGTTTTAAGGTCATAGCTATGCAACAAAGCGCGAGCCTTGCCACAGTGGGGCCTGTTATTTCAGAAGCACTCGTTACAACTGCTATGGGGATATTTGTTGCGATACCAGCAGCTTTGGCGTATAACCAGCTTTCAGATTCTATAAGCAAGTATATTAGCAGGTTGGAAACTTTTGCTGAAGAGTTTGGAGCTATTGTTTCGAGGCAATTCGATGAACAATAGAACGCATCGGCGAGAACCGAAAAGTACTTACATAAATGTAGCTCCGCTAGTTGAAGTAATGTTGGTTCTTATCATAATTTTTATGATAACAGTGCCTGTGTTGAACGTTGGAGTGCCTGTTGATTTACCAAAGACGAAGGCTGCGACATTGAATGACACCAAGACACCGCCTGTTGTGATATCAATAGATAAAGATTCCAAGCTCTATATAGAAGAGGCAGAAATAAGCCTGGATGATTTGATAAAAAAATTGCCAACAATTCTGGAAAATAGCAAGAGCGATACGATTTATGTGCGCGGAGACAAAAATTTACAATATGGGGAAGTTTTGCAAATAATGGGAATTATTTCTTCGTCCGGAGCTTGCAAAGTATCGTTGATTTCTGAAGCTGATACTAACTTGCAGAAAATAAGCAAACGAAGGAGTAAATAATGGGTATAAAGCGCCCGCTTGTCATTTCCATAGCGTTGCATATTGTGCTACTTTCATTGTTCTGTAGCAATCTCGGTAATATTTTTTCAACGAAAATAAAAGATACAGGCTATGTGGTATTTGATTATGTTGAAATAGACAAAAAAAGCAAGGCTCCCATAATTTCTCAACAAGAGGGAAAACTAAGTAAGACAAAAGCGAAAACAGATGAAAAGGAAGTGGTGAAACAGGAATCGCAACCAAAAGAAAGCACAAAAACTGAGAAGAAGCATATTGAGGTAAAAAAAGAGAAGGACGAGAAGGCTGTATCCCTAGACAAAAAAAAGAAAAAATCTACACCACCTAAACCCAAGAAAGAAAAGAAGCCGTCTAAAAAGCCAGATGTAAAGTCGAAAGCAAACGATAAAGCGGTAGTGAATTTAAGGAAAAATAAGAAGGAAAAGAGCAGCGATCCTAAGGTTGCGAAGAAGTCATTCGATAGTCTTCTTGATGGAGCTAGCGCAAGCGGGGACAATGAAAATTCCGGGATAAAAGCAGAAGAGGTAGGAGAAGTTTTGACTGCGACGCAAATAGATTTGATACGACAGACTATTCGCAAATGCTGGCATTTCCCAGCTGGGCTCAGGAATGCTGAAGATTTGATTGTTGACATCAAAATGGAGCTAGATCCAGAAGGCAATGTGACAAGAGCCGAAATAGTGGATACCAACAGAATGGCATCTGACCATGATTATAGAACCGCCGCAGAGAATGCATATAGAGCTGTATTAGACCCAAAATGCAATCCTTTGCCGCTGCCAAAAGAACGCTATAACGAATGGAAAGACCTTGAACTAAGCTTTAATCCAAAGGATATGTTTAGTTAATGATGATACAATGTGAGCAGAGTGGATAAGAGTTAATACTGATGGAAGAACAAAAAGTAAACAAAAGGATAAAATGGATATTTAATTTGTTAGTTATTGCAGGGATAGTCTGGTTGCTGTATGAGATGGGGCAATGGGTAGTTCCTTTTCTAATTGCTTTTATTATTGCATATGCACTCCATGTGCCTGCCAAAAAGTTGGAAAAGACTTTGCGTATCTCGTCAACATTATCCTCCATAATCATTGTTTTTGGGCTGATTGCCTTCGTGTCATTATTTACAGTATTTTTAGCACCACTTTTAAAAAATGCGACCATGGTAATAGTGCAAAAATTACCGCTAATGGTCAGAGAACTACCGAGTTATATAAACGAAAATTTGCATAGCCTTTTTTCCATTTTGGGAATTGAACGAGCGTTTGATACCGGGGCAATTTTTAATGAATATTTGTCAAAATTTGCACTTAATTTGCCTAAACATATTTTTGGCTTCATAGATACCGGAATGGCTTTGGTGTATGTGATAATGTTTGCATTCATGACGCCAATTATAACTTTTTATCTTTTAAAAGATTGGGCAAGGATAGAAAATTCATTCATCTCTTTGCTAAACAAGTGTGCATCTCCTTCTGTCATTTCTGTATTGCAACCTATCAATTCAAAGTTGGGGGCATACATCAAAGGACAACTAGTTGTTTGCTTGATTCTTGCATTCGCTTATTCCCTAGGATTGTTATTTATCGGTGTTGAAAAATATATCGTATGCGGAATAATCTCAGGAATGCTTGCCGTAGCTCCATTTTTCGGAGCAATCATAGGTCTTATCACAACATTAGCAACATCTTTGGACTGTCTGCACTCATACCAATACATAATGGTCGTGGCATTATATTTGGTTATTCCCTTCATAGATTCGAATTTTATAACTCCGCGCCTGATCGGCAAAAGTACTGGTATACAGCCTGTTTGGCTTTTGTTTTCTATCTGTGCCTGCCTGTCCATTTTAGGAACTGTGGGTATTTTTATTTCTGTGCCAATGGCAGTGATTTTGTCTACGGTATGCAAAGAGTGTGTTAAAAAATTATAGCAGAACCAGTCTTTTTTGTGACACACTCTATTTGTGGGTTATGCACAAATTGAGAATAGCTAGTATGAAAAAACTTCTCGCAATAAGAACTATAGTCGCAATTTTGCTTTCGTTTGTGGTGCAAGCTAGAACGACATGTTATGCAACGACAGCAGAAGGTAATAGTGAGTTATTCAAAACAAAGTTATCTAATTATATTGCTTCAGCAAAGGAGCTTTCTCAAAAAAAAATGAAAGAGGAAGAGATTGAAAAACTCACAGATGAAGCGATGTCAATTATTGAGGATTTAAAAACTCACTATATGGGCGAGAAACTAAATGTACGTGATATAAAACTCAAGTATCTAGATGGCAAAGATTTTCCTGATCCTAATGAGCATAAAAATAATAATGCAACTGACCAAAAAATTGTTCAGTTTACGATAGCAAGCCACACTCTATTTAAAATAATAACAAAAGACATCGTTTCAAAAATCATTGAAAAATCACCACTGGAGATGGTTGCAATCATTAAAGAACTTTCAGTTTTTATGCAATTTGTTTCAGCTAATCCTAGCGATTTTGGACATGGTGTGTTTTCTGAAAAACAGGGAGATTTGCTCGTTGTATTTGCTACTAATGATGCAATCACACGGATAATGAAATCAATAATATATAAAAATTTATTACAAAATAACAAAATATATAAAATGTCAAGGTTAGGGACGTATCTTGGAAGTAACGGTTTAAATAATATTGGCGAAGAGCAATTAAATGGTACAATTACATCATTAAAAAGAAGCACTGCGGATGATACACGCATAGCAATTGACATTCCGGAAGCGATGCTCGATTTATCTGCATCAGATGCAACAAGTGAATTCCAAACAACAGCAAAAAATTATATAAACGAAATAAATTTATTTAAACAATCAAAGGATACTGCAGATAGACAAGTGCATCTAAATAAAGCGCTAGAACTAGCAAAAAGTTTGCTAGGGGTAATTCCAAATACAAAAATAAATATTTCCAAGAAAGTTTCTGAATTTTGCAAAGTTCTGGAACAGGAACGTTCCAAATTGAATGATACGATTGAATCAAACGATAAAAAAATTGCCTTAAAAGCCAAAAGGGATATGGCGAATTACATACATGTTGAAAATTTTTTGAAATGTGCTTCATCCCTTGTGGATACAATAAACAATGTCCCTCAGATACTCCCGCTGATTGTTGAAAAAATGCCAGATTTTATTCCTAATATTGGACAGGAAATTACGGTATTTCTGCGTGCTTTTGAAATGATTATCAAGCAGAAAACTGATGCTAAAGCCGTTATTTCAAAGTTTAGAAAATTTGCAAAGTCATCTGAGGATGGAAGTTA
>CADBQC010000084.1 GCA_902796745.1 uncultured Pseudomonadota bacterium | reverse complement strand
CGCAAATTTCCAACATTTTTTTACTCATCTAACCATACTTTCTCCACAGATTACCATATCATTTATTTACCAGCTTGCCAATCCCCAGATAATCTATTGGCTGAAAACCGCTGATTGATGCAATGATTTAAAATTGGATGAACAGAGTAAACTCTTCACATTTGGATTTTTTGAATGTGTCTCTTTATGGTGTACTTCTTGTTCATCTACATTGCGTTTATCTTATTTGTCCAGATATAGCCGGAAAGATCCTCTCTCCTATGGATGTCATCCCCAATATCTCTTCCTGTAATTTTCCGCTATTTTACTCCTTTATGTATTGCACAATTTTCAATACTAAGAAATGCACTGGAATTCCTTATCAAAGTTTTCATTCAAGTTTTTTACTGCGATATTTTTAGGGTTTTGCAGGAACAATAGCCTCAAATTCAGCTTATGTTGTTTATCGGAGAAGCCAAGATAAGCATACGTATATAACAAAATTCCTTAATTAAATTGTTTTGACGCTAGTGTCCAATTGAGCCACTATAGTGAATGGTTCTGGAGTAAAATTGCATCCATATTACCTACAAATTCTGGCTAAAATGAGCAACAGCTCTTCGCCTCCATGATAAATCTAGCCAATCAATGCTGTATTTTTGCAAACATCAAGAAACTATCGATGCTATTTAGATGAATTGACACAATGTGCTTAAATACGCCGTGTTTAAACACATCAACCTTACCTGACCCCATTCTGTGATAGAACTTGGCAACATATGCGCACTAACTATAATTGCAATCTATGGAGCCAATCCCAGCTCTCGTGCTTGCTGTTAAGGCCTCACAAAATTGCCTCATAATTTTTTGACTTTGTATTCGCTCAAAGGTCTGTACTTTCATACTTTCTCACCATATCTCTTTCAGAGAGGTTAATCTAGTGCCTAGGGGATAAACATATCAACAAAAAGTTTTTCACTATGTAGAAGTACGGCAATTGAGAGTTCTAATAACTGGATCGATTTACTAAATTTCCTAGTTTTCCTATACCATTCAGCTAATTAAGACCGCATGACAACTTTCAACTAAATGGGTTTCCGATTTTACAATCGTACGTTTAATTTTCATGTTTATACCTGACTTGTTCTTGTGGTACTTATTTGACAATCTAGTTTATAATCTCTTATTGATTTTTCAATGAAGTTAACATAAAATTCCAAGCGAGGTGGGGTTTTTGGTATTTGTTGTATGCGGTGTTGCAAAGATTGTCTTTACAGAAGGCGGTATAAGGTAGCACTTGTAGGCAATCCAAATGTTGGAAAATCTTCGACCTTTAATATGTTAAGTGGCAAGTATGCTGAAGTAAGTAATTATCCCGGAACTAGTATAGCTGTTGCTTGGAGTAAAATGGATTTCGGAATTTTGGTTGATACTCCTGGAATATATGATTTGAATGAACAAACAAAGGTTGCGGAAATAACGAGAAAACATCTGGAAAATGCGGACATAGTTATAAATGTAGTGAATGCATTAACACTCGAACGAGATTTGAAATTAACTATGCAGTTGTTAGAGGAGAATTACAACGTTGTATTGGTCATCAATCAAATTGATCAGGCAGAGAAACATGGCAAGCAAATAAACTATGCTGAATTGGAACAACTGGGTATCAAAATCATAAAAACTATTGCTACAAAGGGGATAGGAAAGGATGAGATAATTCGAGAAATCACCTCAGATGGGCTAGCTATTTGCGGTATAAATACGCATAAAGCAAATGTCTGCCTAAGTAATATTTCGCTGCAACGGTCTCCCGTATCTTCAAGCAGGTTAGACAAATTTTTCTTGCACCCGATTTTTGGATGGGGGGCTGTTGTATTTATTCTATATGCCCTATTCATTTTTCTTGGAATTTTTGTCTCAGGAATTGTTGTTGATTACCTGGTTGATCTTATGCAACAGCATTATGTGCCGGTCGTAACATCAACTATACAAAATTTCTTCGGAAATAATCTCATATCCGATATTTTTGTCGGAGAATTTGGAATTTTGACGATGGTTGTGCAATCTATTATTGGAATACTTTTGCCACTGATTGTTGGGTTTTACATAATCATGGCATTTCTGGAAGATTCAGGGTATATCCCGCGCATGGCGATTCTTACGAAAAAATTTTTCAATTTTTTAGGACTAAATGGTGATGCTGTAATACCAATCCTTTTAGGCTTTGGGTGTAGTGTTATGGGGACAATTTCTACGCGAATATTGGCAACCAGAAAAGAGCGAATAATTGCGACTTCTTTGATTGCAATAGCAGTACCATGTGCAGCCCAACAAGGCATAATTTTTTCCATGCTGGCTAAAGTTAATAGTTTTGGATACTGGTTGGCGTATATCGGAATTATACTTTTTTTGATGGCAGTAAGTGGCATTGTCATGAATCGCTTTTTGCCTGGTGCCATGACAAAATTTGCCATGGAGTTGCCGGTATTGAGGGTGCCATCTATAAAGAATTGCTACAAAAAAACGTTATATCGGGTGAGGGATTTTTTGTTGGAGACATTCCCGGTATTTTCTATCAGTTCTGTTTTTATTACCGTGCTATACAGATATGGCGCATTGAACTGGCTGGAACAGAAACTTTCATGGATGGTTGAAAATTGGCTACAATTGCCCAGCGCTTTTTCAAATGTGTTTGTTATGGGTATAGTACGCCGAGATATGGCATCGCTGGAGGTTTTGAACATTTCACATAATTTTTCTGCAAGCAATACGCAAATTTTCACGTCAGTCATAGTCATAAGCCTGTTTGTGCCTTGTATTAACGCGATTGTCGTTATATCAAAAGAATTAGGATGGCGTTTGGCCACATTCTTATGGGGTTTTACATTTGTTTTATCAGTGTTTGTTGGAGGAATAGTTTCAAGGGTATTTTAGATTTTGAATGAAATTTCATATCAATAAAAGTATTACGCAAACTCTTTAACATCAGCTAGATACAACTTCTATGCCATTTTCTATAGCAACTGTTCTTAGTTGCTTGTTGAAAGTAGCCAGCGGGCATTTATTTTCTTGAGCTAGTAGGTAGTACGCTGAATCGTATGCCGTAAGCCCCGTTTTAATTGCACTAAGGAATAGTTTTGACGTTTCTATTTTTTCTAATCTAATCCCAATCCCGTCTATTGCCTTAAACAAATTTTGAACTTCTGTTACATCTAGGTTTTTGCATTTTGCTATTCTCCACAAAACGTTGGCTATTTCGTACTCAAAGAGCGTCGGACTTATGAAATATTCGAACTCATCAAAAATTTTTGTCGATACTTCACGCGTAAGTAGTCTGATAACGAAAGATGTATCTAAGACGATCATCTGCGACCTTCCTTTTTAAACAACTCGAGTTCATCATCTGTGATATGGATTACAGAGCACTTTTCTAAACGTTTTTGAAATTGTAATTTTCGATTTTGATGATTGCGTGTCACGGTATACATATCTTTTCCTTCAAATGTTAGAGTTAACTCGTCATTCTCTCCTAATTTAGGAAGAATTTTAAACATCTCTCCACGAAATTTTGTTAAAGACATTCTCATATGATGCCCAAGTCAAATACTGTATCTGCACCCAGAATAATATATACATGTACATATGTCAATGATAATTATCCATATTTCTTCTGTACGTATCTGAACGCATCCATAATGGAGCCCTTTCCATATTATCGAAATCCTTAAAAGAAATTTCTTAATCAAGCCAGGAATAAAGTTGTTACGAAGTCAAGCTATTATGCTACAATAGGTGCAGATGGGAGATAGTTTAGCGGTAGAACTACCGGCTCTGGACCGGTCAACCTTGGTTCGAATCCAGGTCTCCCAGCCATAAATT
>CADBQC010000083.1 GCA_902796745.1 uncultured Pseudomonadota bacterium | reverse complement strand
CAGTTATCTCTTCTCCCGCATCTAAATATATTATTCCAGTCTTTTCATCTATAACGTCATTTGCGACATATTTGCCAATCAAATCTTCATTCTTAAGAAAAAATCCTTTTACGCCCTCATTTTCAAGCTTTCGCAAAATTCTAGGCGTCATTTTCTCTCCTGCTTTTGCAACTGGCTCTTTTGTTTTTGCATCAATGAGATCTTTTTCTAGCCTCACCCCGCGCCAATGCTCAGGATTGAATGCTAAAGTCCATCCTCCGGAAACTTTCTTGTATTCGACGGTTTCATAAAATGTTGTTAGGATTTCCTCTTTTGACATGCCTGTTATATCTTCAGGCTTAATTGTTTCTCCAGGTTTCAATGATTTGCGATATTCTTCTGTCTCTCTGCTTTCGAGACACATTAAAAATGTTGTCGCTAAAACTTTTCTTCGCCTGTCTACTCGCACGTATAAAACATCTCTGTGGTCAAATTCAAAATCTATCCATGAGCCACGATATGGAATAATCCTAGCTGCATACAAAAACTTTCCAGAAGAATGAGTTTTCCCTTGATCATGATCTATAAAAACTCCGGGGCTTCTGTGCATCTGAGAAACGACAACTCTCTCTATCCCATTGAATATAAATGTTCCACGATCAGTCATCAAAGGAAACTCCCCCAGATAGACTTCTTGTTCCTTGATATCTTTAATAGCACGTGCACCAGTGTCGCGTTCCACATCCCAAATTACCAATCTAAACTTTCCACGTATTGGCGCGGAATATGTCCCACCTCGTTGTCTACATTCAGATTCGGTATATTTGATTTCGTCAAACTCATAGCCACAAAATTCCAGTTGTGCGCGCCCAACGTTATCCTTTATAGGGAAGAAATTATTAAATATACCTAGAAGTCCTGTATTCTCCATCTCTTTTTGCGATTTACCATATTGCAAAAATGTATCAAATGAACTTTTTTGTAGTGAAATTAAATTTGGGATTACTGTTGTCTCTTTTACTCGTCCAAAAGATTTACGAAAACGTTTACGCCCTGTATAAGATCTGACCATGACTTTTCTCTTACCTTCCAAAAACAACATTTTTTATATAAAAATTTTGGGGCTAATATTCGCCCCAATGGTACTTTGCAACTTACTTTATGGTAACTTTCGCCCCAGCTGCTTCTAGTTGTTTTTTGAATTTTTCTGCATCTTCTTTTGATACGCCAGATTTTACAATCTTTGGGGCACCATCAACGAGCTCTTTTGCTTCCTTTAAACCTAAATCAGGCACCAAAGCTCTTACTTCCTTAATGACATTGATTTTTGTTGCTCCAGCATCTGTCAGTTCAACATCAAATTCTGTCTTCTCCTCAGCAGGAGCAGCACCACCTGCTACAGCTCCAGGAGCAGCTACAGCAACGGCAGCTGCTGCACTTACACCCCACTTTTCCTCGAGCATCTTCGAAAGTTCAGCAGCTTCCAATACTGTCAAACCAGACAACTCTTCTACGATTTTTGCCAAATCAGCCATTTTATTTCTCCTTTTTAAAACAAACAAACTATTTCTTCATCAACTCTTTGCAGCAATAACTCTTGCAACACGCGCGGACGGCTCCTTAACCGTTCTGACAATTTTCGATGCAGCTGCGGTGAGAAGTCCAATAATTTTAGCGCGAAGCTCATCCATAGACGGCAACGATGCTAACTCCTTTATGATGTTCGGAGATATCGCTTTTCCATCCATTACTCCACCTAAAATCGTCAATTTCTCATTCGTCTTTATAAACTCCGAAATTGCCTTCGCCATCCCAACTGGGTTTTTCGAATAGGCCAACCCTGTTGACCCTTCGAGGTATTGTCCAATCGATTCAAGTGTCGAATCTTTTATTGCTATGCGAGCTAATGTATTTTTTAAGATTCTCAAATTAGACTCCGCTTCGTGCATATCTTTTCGGAGTTTTGTTATCTCTTCAACAGTTATTCCAGGTTGCCTACTTAGTGCAACAACTATTGAAGAGCCCATTAACTCCTCCCTGATATGTGATACGAAAGCCTCTTTTTCTTGCCTTAACATACCTTTCTCCTCACATAAACCACATTACAGAAGGAGTAT
>CADBQC010000082.1 GCA_902796745.1 uncultured Pseudomonadota bacterium | reverse complement strand
TGCCGGACTCGAACCGGCAAGCCTTTGGGGCGACAGATTTTAAGTCTGTTGTGTCTACCAATTCCACCAAGCAGGCGTACTACATCAAATAATAACAAACTTCTATCGAAATGACAATATTCACATCACAAAAAATTTATTTTCTAAATGGGGAATTGATAAAACCACTCTCCATACCATTGTCTTAGCTAAAGATGTATAGAAAAAACCGCAGTGTTAGGAAAAAGCTAAGTCAGTTGCTGATGTTTTATATCGCTTCGCTTCTATATCATAGAGTTCTTCTTCGTTAATTTGTTTGCCAATCCATTACGGTCAGAGCTTGGGACAATTTTCTGTTTTTTTGCTAAAATATCAGCAAGCTGAATTTTTATATTATAACAAATGAAATTTACTTTCGACTGGCTACAAGATCATTTAAGAACTGATATGACATATCAGCAAATAGCTGATAAATTAACAACGCTTGGTATTGAAGTTGAAGAAATAATTGATAACAGAGAGAAATATAAAAATTTCGTTGTTGGATTTATAGAAAATGCAGAGAAGCACCCGAATGCAGATAGATTGCGGGTGTGTCAAGTTAACATTGGAGATAAAACCTTACAGATAGTTTGTGGGGCACCCAATGCTAGAGCTGGAATTCATGTTGTGGTAGCGCTAGTTGGTGCAATTATTCCTGTTCATGGAGAAGAGCTAAAGAAGGGCAAAATACGTGGAATTGAAAGCCAAGGCATGATGTGTTCTAGTCAAGAACTTTTGCTTGGGGAAGAATCTGATGGAATTATAGAACTGCCAGCGACTGCTGTTCCAGGGCAAGATCTGGTAACTGCTCTTGGAATAGATGATGTAATTTTTGATGTTAGCATAACGCCGAATAGAGCAGATTGTTTCAGTGTTAGAGGTATCGCTCGTGATTTGTCAGCTATTGGAGCTGGCGAATTGTTGGAACTTGATGAATGTGAAGTTGCGGAAAATATCGAAAATCCAGTAGATATTGAAATAATCACTCCTAGTTGTGATTATTTTTCAACAATAGCTATATGCGGTATTTCAGGGCAAACTCCTGGGTATATCGCAAAAAGATTGAAAGCTGTAGGGCAGAATTTAGTATCTTTGCCAGTCGATATAGCAAATTATATATGTCTAGATATTGGACAACCTTTACACATATATGATCTGGATAAGTTGCCTCCAAATCTACAAATTCGGGATTCACGTCAAGGCGAAATTTTAGAAACATTAAACAATAAACAAACTATTTTGCCTGAGGGGGCGATAGTTGTTGCGGATGGTGATAATGTTTTGTCGATAGCTGGCATAATGGGGGGGATAAAGACTGGATATTCAGATATGACCCAAAACATTCTAATTGAAAGTGCATATTTTAGCAAAATAGCAATTGCGAAGGCAGGGCAAAAACTGAAAATAAACAGCGATGCTAGGACAAGATTTGAACGTGGCACAGATCCCCAAATGGTAGATTTTGCCATAAAATATGCTACTAAGTTAATATCTAAATGCTGTAATTGCAGACTATCAAATATTAGAGAATATGGAAGATTGCCTAAAAATGAACACATTATCGGGTTAACCTACAAAAAATTCAACGCTATTACTGGGCTATCAAAGGAAGTATTTGGGGGCGCCAAAAATAATCTCACTAAACTTGGAATAACGGTGAAATCCGTAGATTCTGAAAAAATGCTTCTTGAAACACCTAGCTGGAGACATGATCTTGAAATTGAAGAGGATGTAATCGAGGAGATACTGAGACTTCAGGGATATGAAAACATTGGCGAAGAAGAATTGCCAATACAAGCACCGAAATTGTGGTGTTATAACATTGATAAGATTTCTGATGCTTTAGTCTACAATGGTTTTTATGAAATAAAAACTTTCTCGTTTCTAGATAAAAATACAGCTCAGTTATTTGCAGATGAAGCAGAACTAATAAATTTGCAGGATTCCTCAGTTGAATTTTCTAGTTTACGACCAACCATTGTCGCTTCGCATTTAAAAGCTATAAAAAATGCCCAGAATAAGAGCCAAAAAAATTCTAAATTTTTTGAAATTGGAAAATGTTTTAGAAACGAGCAGGGTAGGGTAGTGGAGCGAATGGTTTTAGCCCTTACTATGTCAGAAAAATCTACGTCACGAAATTGGGCAAAACCTCAAAAAGATGTTTCTGTATTCGACGTAAAATCCATTCTGGAACGATTGCTGAATATGCTCGGTATCAATTACAGATTGCAAACATCAGCTCTAGACTACTATCATCCTGGACGTAGTGGGACATATATATACCAAAAAGATACAGTACTTGCTCTCTTTGGTGAAATACATCCTAACTTATTGGTAAAAATGGATATAAATGTTCCTGTTGTATGCTTTGAGTTATTTTTAGACAGCATACCAGAATTTGCGGAACAGAAAGACAAGAAACCGCTAGAAATATCGCAGTATCAACCAACAACTCGAGACTTTTCTTTTGTGGTAAAAAAATCTATTTCTGCTGCAGATATCATTAACGCAGTAAAAAAGTTAAGGATAGACGAAATTCAGGATATGAAAATTTTTGACGTGTACGAGTCAGAAACGTTAGGGGAGGGTAGTAAGGCAGTTGCATTTGAACTTCTTTTGCAATCTAGGAAATCCACACTATCTGACGATAGGATAACAGAAATATCTAGCATGGTTTCTGAAAGCATCAAAAAAAATTGCAATGGTCACTTGAGAACTTGACGTAGAAAAATATCTTGTGATACACTGTAGATGTATTTTCTAGACGTTCGTGTTTTTTATGTTTAACGAATTTAAAAAGATAAACATGTGTGCGTCTGTGTTTTGTGTTATGTGGTGGCGCTGAGCGCCTATAAATAACTTTTTATAAATTCAAGAAATATGTTGTTTTGTTTTGAGGAGAAATTATTATGAGTAAATTTGTTAATTCTGTTTTTTTGGTATCTGGAACAGCCATAGGTTCGGGACTAATATCGCTGCCAATTTCTGCAGCTAAACTTGGGATGAAATGGACATTTATAATTATATTGCTAGCTTTTTTAGTTGCATATAAAACTTCATGTTTAACCATCGATCTAATAAAAAATCAGGGTAGGGCGCTAACCATAGTGGAGTTATCAAGTGAGATATCTGGGAATATTGCCAAATTGATTTCAATGACATCGTTATATGTTCTGTCATTGGCATTGCTTTGTGCGTACTTCGCAGGAACAAGTAGCATTTTGAGCAATTTCTTTGAATTAAGCCAATCGCTATCAATAGTTGCTTGCATTGCTACATTCGGGATTTTATTTTTGATCCGTTCTAGAGTATTCAACAAGCTAAATTCAGGCATGGTCTTTATTTTACTCGCGCTTATAATTGGAAGCGTATTTACAATGCCTCCAAGCACTAATGGATTAAATAATGCAGATATTTCTGGAAATTTTGCACTAATTATTATGCCTTTCTTGCCCATTATCTTCACGTCCTTTGGAGTACAGAATGTATGTCCTTTCGTTGCGCAACACATGGGGCTTGAAAATATAAAAGCGATTAAGAAGGCGTTTCTTATTGGAACCTTAATCCCTGCAATTGTATATGCTCTCTGGATTTATGCGGTTTTGACAAGAATCTATGTTTTCGATAACGAATTATATGTCAAACTTCTGAATGGTGGTGTAGAAGTCGGAGAACTAGTGCAGTCACTCTGTAATTCAGCACATTTCGAATTTGAGAGCATCATTTTGAAATTGCTATCACTTTTTGCGATTTTAACATCTGCGGCAGGAACTGGAATAGGGCTTATTAGTTCGCTTAAAGAAACAAAGTTACGACAAAATAAGTTGCTAATTTCACTGATTGTCATTGGAATTCCTGCGTTTCTAACCTTGGTGGTGCCAAACGCATTTATTCGGATACTTTCCTTTGGAGGAATGATAGCAACAACATTCGTCATATTTATGCCTGTTTACCTAAACAGCAAAATATCGAGAACTAGTGTTACAGAACTGGCTTGCTTAATTTTTGGTTCGCTGGTTGTGGTAGCCGAAATTTTTATGTAGGGCAAGCAAGGCGTTCACTCTTCAATGAATGTAATTAAGAGATACATATTGCGCAATCCGTGTTCATTTAGTACCATAAAGTGGTGACAAGGTTGCGCAACATTTAGGTTGCTCGACAAAAAAATATATTAGTTTCCATAATATACATTATGAGGAATTGTTAGGAAGGAGAAATTTGATGATAGAACGAACTTTTTCAATAATTAAGCCAGATGCGACAAGACGCAATCTTACAGGAGAAATAAACAGCATGATTGAATCTGCGGGATTTAGGATAATAGCACAAAAGCGCATACACATAACACTAGGACAAGCCAAACGCTTTTATGCAGTGCATTCTGAGAAACCATTTTATAATGACCTCTGTGAATTTTTAAGTTCAGAACCTGTTGTCGTTCAGGTGCTGGAAAAGGACAATGCCATAGCGGATTACAGAAAACTGATGGGGGCGACAAATCCAGCAAATGCTGAAGAAGGAACGATTAGAAACAAGTTTGCCTTATCTATAGACCAAAATTCAGTACATGGTTCAGATGCCCCAGAAACCGCACAAAATGAGATAAAATTCTTTTTCAGCGATATCGAAATCGTTGGATAAGTATTAAAAATCCTGAATAATGTATATAAAATATATTCCAAATATATTATGTTTATTTAGGATTTTTTGTGTTTTTCCTTTTATATGTTCCCTAATATACGGAAATAGAATTACAGCGATATTAACAGTTATATTAGGAAGTATCAGCGATTTCTTTGATGGATATATCGCACGAAAATACAAATGCGAGACCAGGATTGGCACATTGCTTGATCCTTTGGCAGATAAAATATTTGCAAACGTTGTTTTATGGGGAATGGTAGCATTTCATCATGTCAGCTTCCCTTATTTATGTGCCTATTTGATACTGGCAACCGCCCTATCCTTCCGTGATTTTGCCCTACTACTGGGCTCCAGTTTTGTTTTAGCAAAACGACTTTTGATCCCTTTAAAGCCTATGTATATAAGCAAAATATGTACGACATTAGTATTCGTTTTTATCTCCTACTCCATAATTTTTTTGGGAACAAATTTTCGAACAAGTGCCCTGTGTTTTTTTACTAATCCAATACAACATTTCTTAGAACTTTTTGGTGTATGTCTAGGATATGCGAGTATTTTGATGGTAATAGCAACGTTCATAATATATGCGATAAGATTCATCAGTAGCATATCGAATAAATGCTAGTAAAAGTTCTTCAAGATTTTGATATAGAACAAATTGCCGAATCTGGACAATGCTTCAGAATATCTCGTGCATCATCTAATACCTGGAATGTCAAGGCTTTTGGGCAAGAACTTTACATAACGAAAATCAGAGGCAATGAATATATATTCGATTGCACGGAGGAAGATTACCTAGATATTTGGTACAACTACTTTGATTTAGGAACTGATTATTCTATATACAAGTCGCTGATAGAACGTTCAGGAGATCCATATTTGATCAACGCGATCAACTATGGTTACGGAATACGAATTCTTCGGCAAGACCTATGGGAAACAATCGTCAGTTTTATAATTTCTCAACAAAATAATATAAATAGGATAAAAGTCATTATAGAACGCATTTGTCTACCTTTCGAGGGCGTCTTCCCCTCCCCTGCTCTTCTCAAGGATTACACAGAAAATGATTTTAGATTACTTGGATTGGGATATAGAGCCAAATATATTGCCGACATTGTAAAAGATGTTTTAGATGGCGCGTTTAGCCTAGATTACCTCAAGATGTTATCCACAAAAGATGCACTGGAATATCTGCAAAACTTTAATGGTATTGGAGCAAAGGTTGCTAACTGTATCGCCCTATTCTCTTTGCATAAAATGGGCGCATTTCCGCAGGATGTTTGGATAAAGAGGATTATCGAAACACGCTACGGCGGAAAATTTCCTGTTGAAAAGTACGCAACATTCGC
>CADBQC010000081.1 GCA_902796745.1 uncultured Pseudomonadota bacterium | reverse complement strand
TTGGTTGCGGGGGCTGGATTTGAACCAACGACCTTCAGGTTATGAGCCTGACGAGCTACCAAGCTGCTCTACCCCGCGATATCCCCTTTGCCCCCATTGTATAGCGTTCGATTAAAGAGTGCAACAGAATATTTATAATTTTTTAGATATAAACAAAACCTCCCTTGGAATAAGCATCCAAATGAGGTTTTTCAAAGTTTTCTTGTGCTAAAATGATTTTTTACTTCAGAGTTGCTTCTATAGCTGGTGCCAACTGCTCTGCAGAAGAAAGACGCAACATTGTTGCTTTGCCATCCTTCAACGTGAATATTGCTGGCACTAACGGCAATTTCATGCTCTCTGCCAGTCTGCCGTTTTCGGCTAATTTTTTATCGCAATCATCCATCATGCCTTCAATCTCCTTATTATCAAGACCAGCTGCTTTTAGCGATGCTTCGATGGCTTTTTTGTCCATATCTCCCTTGCTAGAAGTTATGTGTTCAATAAACTTTATAGCCTTTTCCGCACTTTTCTCGTATACAGCCATATAAACCTTTGCGAGCGTTACAGAATCGTTTCCCAAAACCGCAACAGGAAGCAACTTGAAACACAAATCTTTCTTTGCCTTTACCAAGTTCAACATCTGCTTTTGTATCGCAATGCACGCCTTTTCCAGTGGATCGATGAAACAAATCACTGAGGCCTTGGATTCTAGTTTTCCAAATTTCATAGCTTGTTTGGTAATATCAGCACTCTTATCTGCAACATTTTTCTCAATTTGCTTCAGTTCATCCTCACGCTGTTTTGCTATACCTTCACCCATAGCATTCATGACAAGTTGAGGATTTTGCTTTACTGTATCGACTATGATACCTCTGACTTTCTCGTCAAAAGTCGCATTTTCAGTTACTGATGATGACTTTTTGGGGCAAAAATATGCAGCGGATGCCACTATTAATGCCAAAACGGACACGATTATAGAAACTTTACAACCGCATCCAGAACATTTTTGTTTATTTTCTATAAATTTTCCTACAAAACAATTAGGTTTACATAAGCTTATCTTATAACAAATTTGACCTCATCTGTAGATAAATCTCACGAATGATAAATTTTCTATAAACTGGGCTCGCCCAGCCCAAACATATTAGGCTATACTGTAAGTAATGATAGCTTTTTGAGATTGTATCATGATTTTGTACGTCATCATTGCATTGACATTGTTTGTAGTTTGTAGTTCTGCTTTTATTGTGGATCAGCAAACTTGCGCTATTATAGAAAGGCTTGGCAAATTCCAGAGACTAGCCTATCCTGGATTGAATTTTAAAATTCCACTGATTGAGAACAAGCGAGCAAGTCTGTCGATGCGGATACATCAGCTGGAAGTCGTTGTTGAAACTAAAACTAAGGATAACGTGTTTGTTAAAGCGGTTATCGCCGTGCAATACAGGGTTTTGCAGTCAAAAATTTATGAGGCGTTTTATATGCTTCAGGATCCAGTCGGGCAAATAACATCGTTTGTCTTTGATTTAGTGAGAGCACAAGTGCCTGCTATGGATTTGGATGATGTTTTTTCTCGCAAAGATGATATAGCAGATGCGGTAAAAGAGGAACTTGAAAAGCCAATGGCTGATTTTGGATACGAAATTATTAAGGCTTTGGTCACAGATATTGATCCGGATGCTAATGTTAAATCAGCTATGAATGAAATAAATACAGCTCAAAGACTAAGAGTGGCAGCTACTGAAAAAGGAGAAGCTGAGAAAATTTTAAAAGTGAAACAAGCTGAAGCTGAGGCAGAATCTTGTATTCTTCATGGAAAAGGTGTCGCTGGTCAAAGGCAAGCGATTATTGAGGGGCTATGCCAATCCGTTGATGAATTTGTAAAGCAAACAGGAACGACGCCATCACACGTAATGGATATGGTTTTGCTCATACAATATATCGACACATTAAAGGACATAGGCTCAAATTCTAAGTCAAACGTAGTGTTTGTGCCGCATAATCCGGGAAATTTTTCATCGTTAGGGGATCAGTTACGTGAAACAATTTTTGCATCTGACCTATTAAAGAAAAAGTAGTGGTTTTAGCGTCGAAACACATCCGTCAAGCTTACCTTTTTGCCCGCGAATTTTTTGGACATAACTCGTTTCAGCATTTCAAAATCTTTAATAAGGCGGTTTACATCCATCACTTCTTGCGCGCAACCTCTTGCTATCCTGCGACGTCTCGACGCGTTCAGTATTTGCGGATTGCGACGTTCTTCTTTTGTCATAGCTCTTATTATCGCCAATTGTCTGAACGGTATTTTTTCAGAAAATGCTGGTTGATCAAGTTGAGCTTTCAGCTTGCCCATGCCTGGCATCAATTTCATAAGTCCATGCAATCCTCCAATCTTTGTCAACTGCACAAGATACGCCTCCATGCTTTCTAAATCGAACTTGTTGTCCAAAGTTTTCTGCAAACTGGCATGATCTAACGACTGGGTCTTCTCAATCAAACCGCGCATATCTCCTTGATCCAATATCCTAGACGCAATACGTTTTGGATTAAAGTCTTCGATATCCGAGATTTTTTCTCCAGTGCAAATGTATTTGATTTGACAATTCACCACATACTTTGCAGAAATCACAGCTCCGCCCTTTGAATCACCGTCCATTCTGGTAAAAATCAAGCCGGTTAGCTTAGTTGCATCGTTAAACGACTTTGCCATATTAACTGCATCCTGCCCCATCATACCGTCCACAACTAGAAGCGATTCTTTCGGCTGTATGAGCTTTTTTAAGGAAATTACTTCATCCATCATGCGCTCATCGATGTGTACTCTGCCTGCTGTATCGTATATGGTAATATCATACTTATCCTGAATACTGAGGGATTTTCTAGCAATATCTATGGGAGTATCGCCAGGCAAGAAATCATCAAAAAAATCTATCGAATTATTTTGAGCCAATACCTTTAATTGTTTTATAGCTGCGGGACGATAGGTATCCAAGGATACCAGCAAAACTTTTCGATTGAACTTATTCTTAAAAAGACTTGCTAGTTTTGCGGAAGTAGTTGTTTTACCTGTCCCCTGAAGCCCAAGCATTAAAATTTTTCCTCGCCTAAAATTGGAGTCGTTTTCAGATGCACCTAGGAGCTCAACCAATTCGTCATATACTGCCTTTAATACGGTTTGTTCCGGAGTTATGCTATTCAGCACTTTTTGTCCCACCAGCTTTTCCTTAAGTTTTGCAGAAAAATTCTTGACGACCGGCAGAGCAACATCAGCATCTAGTAAAGTAATCCTGATTTCTTCCACTGTTGAATTCACAATATCTTCAGTCAGTATCCCTCTTCTACCTATCTTTTTTATAATCGAAATCAATTTATCAGATAAATTTGAAAACATCGCCAATTCCCGGGAAAAATGTTACGCTCATCGGCATTAAGTTTATTATAACCTACGCCGAAAATGCAAAATATTGTACGAGTGCACTAGATATGAGACAAAAACTGCGTGTTCCTAACTAATTATAGTGTTTTTGAGAAAAGTATGCTAGAATTTGGATTAGATATGGCAAAATAGAGATAAATTTATGGTAAAATATAGACATTGTGGGAGCGAAGA
>CADBQC010000080.1 GCA_902796745.1 uncultured Pseudomonadota bacterium | reverse complement strand
CATTGTAAAATCTTTTAAAATTACTGATTTTTCAGTGATTTTACTCCAATTTCTCTCCTAAGAAAACCTGCTTATCCGCAATTGGGGGTTATTGTATAATCTCAGTTTTTAACTATGTTAACATTTTTTTTACATAAAATTTTTAGTATATTATTTACTCATCAACTTGTGTTTCAATCTGCAAACTAATTTTTGTCTTGTTCAACTGCAAACAAATGGAGACAGGAAGAGTCTCTCAAAATATATTCCTGCGAAGTTAATCCGCCCGAGAAAGAAAGCAGGAGATAGGAGTTATTATCACTTAATTTATCATAAAATTCTTCCCTAAAGATTCAAGAATACTGCTTTTGCAGATGGTAGAATGAACAGGCTAATCTTCAAGATTAACTACCATCGACTTTAATAGAGTAAACTTGATTACGCAAATAATGTATTTACATAATCAAACGTCTCCTTTCTTAAATTAATTACCAACAATTTAATTCTGGAGACTTTTTTATCTGTCTGCTTGCCTTTAGTTGTTGCACTCAAACCGAGCCAATTTTTGTCTCATATCCTAGTGAACTTATACAAGTTTCAATTTGCGTGGATAAAATGTATGGTAGAATTGAATTGGCTGGTTGTTGTGCATTTGCGGAAGCTGTATGAACCTGGTCAGAACAGAGATGTAGCAGCCATAAGTACTATGTTTCGGGTTTTGTTGCAGCAATCGGTCTTTGGGAGCAAAATATGGGATTTAATGGAGATTACAGCCTTTGGGAAGATTTTAGAAAGACTGTAAAAAAGTTGGATCGCTCTAATTTGTTGGTGCCGGAGTTACCCCAAAAAACAACCAAAACTGTTGCTCATGAAGTTGATTGCGTAATGGAGGTTTTGAGTGCTCGTGTACCTAGGACGCATCTTAAGGTAAAGCCCTTATCCCGAGCGGAGATTAAGAAATTTATTCCCGGCAGAATGATTGATCTTCATGGATATACTCGTCAAATTGACGGGGCGTTATCAACATTTTGTGCTCAGTGTATTCTGGATGGTATACGTGATGTCCTTGTGATTACCGGCAAAGGGCATGGGATAGTAAAGTCTGCTACAGAATTGTGGCTAAATTCTCACCCTGAATTTATTATCGGTTTTTTTAGCATAAAGGACGCTATGGGAGAAAGTGGCTCATTTGGGGTTAGATTAAGGCGTAAGTGAATACCTACTTTAATAAGCATATGGTCAGAGTAGACAGTAGTATTGCAGGGATAAATGGGATTTTATATTTATGTAAAATGATAGATAACAATATCCCAAATACGCCACAAAGAATTATAAAAAACGTGCTTTGTTCATTGGTAATTAAAAAAGAAATTGAAGTAACTACTATATAGTCGGCACTTCCAAAGGCGATGATTTTTTTCCAAAAGTAAAAAACTATGCCGATTATGGAAAATATACTAATCGGTATGAACGCAAAATTAGCATCGATAATCCCAAGACAAAGACAAGAGGCAAAAAAACCTAGCAAAGGTAAGAATGTCACACTTTGCGATCTTAAATCTTGCAACACTAGTCTCAGACCAGAAAGGCATACAGTAGCATACAATGCAAGTTCTAAAATCTTCAATTGTAATGCCAGATTATTGCTCAAGAGCTCGACGGTATATTTCCAAGAGCTCTTCTTGTTCCGCTATTTCTTCTTTTTTCTTTTTGCGAAGTTTTATCAATTGCTTTAACGTGGCTATGTCTAGCCCCTGCGATTTTGCTTCAGCATAAGTGTCTCGTATATCAGATAGTATGGTCGCTTTTTGTTCTTCTAGGGTTTCAATTTGAGAGACCACCTGCTTTATAAGTCCAGCTGCAACAGTTATGTTATCAAAACTACTCATATTCCGAAAACAACATACCTAATAATCAATTCCATTAGATTGTACGATACTTGTGTCAGTGTTGTCCAAAATATCATTAGGGGGCGCGATGTGGTATGATTTTAATTTTACCACATCGCGCCCATAAGCCTGTCAAGATACGCATACGCTCAGCTCCCTTCGGTCACTGATCTTGACAGGCAATGAAATGTCTTGTATACTTTAATTAGATGATAGGTTAAAAATTTGGCACCCCTAACCAATTATAGTAATTTTGAGAAAAGTATGCTAGAATTTGGATTAGATATGGCAAAATGGAGATAAATTTATGGTAAAATGTAGGTATTGCGGGAGCGAACAATTACGTAAAGATGGGGTAGTAAAAGGTAAACAGCGATATAAAAGTAAACGTACTACT
>CADBQC010000079.1 GCA_902796745.1 uncultured Pseudomonadota bacterium | reverse complement strand
TTGTACTTATAATACCGTATCTGAAATTCTCTCGTAGAACAGTCTGTTTCCCAATATATCTGATTTAACTCACTCCTAAAATCATGTGTACTTGTTCTCGCTATAACATTGTTCGAAGTAGAAGCGAATATAGCTATAATATTAACTAAGTATAGCCCCCCCCCTGAATAAACACTTTTTATTTAACATTACTTATATATCCTTTCTAAAAAAAACTAACATCAAACCGTTCTATGAATAGAGATAACATAGTTTTTATGAATATGCAAATTATTGCTCATTGTTGTTCAAGTGCACTAGATACGAGAAGAGAATTAGGGCAAGATAGGCTAATCAGCTTAATTTAAGAAATGTGGCTTTAGATTGGTATGAGAGAATATTAAAATCGTTCAAGAGAATAGACTGTGAGGAAACATATCTCATATAAAGTCCAGGAAATGCAAGCCGATAATGCTCGATTTGACGTTTCTTCTATTTATCCTGCCAGCAGCAAAACCAACATACAACGGCAAAATCGAGCTAAGTAACAGGGTTTTTAGAGAGGAATTTTATGCCGACCTGTCCGAAGATACTATAGTCGGGGTACGCGGATAACTCGTGAACTTTCTGCGCAAATGCAACTCCTATCGCCCGCACGCCTCCTTGTACGGACTAACTCCACTGGAGTATATTTCTAAGTATAATTCCGGGGGCTCTTTTTGTCTTACGTCTACCTGAACTTATACATGAGCTCTGTCATAGTCTGGCTACTTTGGTGCAATTATCATCTCAAAATACATAAAAATTCGCTCATAAAAGATTATTGATGTAACTAAGATAATAAATAAGAATACCAAGAAAATATAATTTTTATTTTTATCTATATTTTCTATCTTTGCTGGATAAAATAAATATCGCCCCCATTTTATTAAGTATACAATAGAAATTACGGAATATAAAATCCCGACAGTCAATACAAAGTAATTTCCATTGCTAAGAAATAGTTTGAAAATATTCACCTTTGCAATAAAATTGCCCAAAGGAGGCAATCCGCACATTGCAAATAGTGATGTCAAGATTATAAATCCAGGAATGTGTGAAGTTTTGATAATTCCCGATAAATCTGAAAATGTTCTGACTGATCGATAATTTTCTATAAACAAAATTCCTGCAAAAAAGCAAAAAATTGCTAAGGAATTATAGAACATATACGACATCATATATGGCTCGGATTGCATAATATGAATACTTGATATCGCAAAGCCAATATGTCCAATGGAAATCGATGCAACAAATTTATGTATGTTGTTTTGCAATACAGGCATTATTGCCCCGATGCCCATAGCGATAACGGCAAAAGTTATCAGTAGGCTTTTTAAGCAATCCAGATTTGCAAAAACCGAAATTATCTTTAGGAACACAAACATCATAAATAGCTTCCATATCGCTTCAAGAAATAGAATTGTGATGCTTGAAAGTTTTTCATATACATCAATAATCCAGCTATGAAATGGAGCACAGCCGAGCTTAAACAGCATAGAACATATGATTAAAACTTGTCCAACTTTTGAGATAAGGTTATTGTGCGAATTTATGCCCGCAAAAGTAAGACTTCCAGATTGGCTGTAAATAAAACTACAGCCAAAAATAAAAATGGAGCTTGCAATTGAAGAAATGAGGAGAAAGCGTATGGCGCATTTCCTGTGAAGCGCATCATTGCAAGCATTCACTAAAAGGAACGCTAGAGAAAAAGTGTACAATTCCAATGATAAAATGAGCGTGAGGAGGCTGTTTGCTGACACTGATACAGTTAGTGCACTGGTGATTCCGTAGATTAAAATAAAAAAGTTTTCATTCAGCACTTTGTTTAATTTTGTGTAATTTAAATATCCTAATATGGCAAATAAACACAAAAATAGCAATATTTTGATTTGTCCAATTGCTTTATTATACACAAATAATTCTGTAATTTTGTCGTTTGCATTGGATACATATATCAGCGTTGCGAATAGTAAAATGCCCGAAGCTAATAGAGATATTGTTGAAAACATCTTCCTTGCATAATTATTTGTTAAAAAATTTTTCATAACAACTAAAGCGAAAAGTATAAATATTGATAAGATGTCTGGAAATATTAAGTTTAATCCGGAAAATAAGTTCAGTGAGAATGGCATTCCATTAGTTTAGATTTCATATACTCATAAAGATTTTCGACTAAATCCATTGGTTTGACAAGCAAATTGAATTCCGATTGTAAATTTGTCGCGCTCTCTATTGGTGAAACAATTAAATTTATTCCAATCCCTGTTACTACATATGGATATGATGTTTCGGTTAGAACACCTGCTAATTTTCTGTCAGCCACCAGGATATCATTCGGTTGCTTTAATGTTATGATGTCAGAGTTAGTAAGATTTCTCATGTACTGTTGCAATATACTTATAATCTCAGATGTAAGCATATTCATTTCGTTCTGAGATATGTGTAAATCTTTTAAATTCAATATGTATGAGCAATAAAAATTTCCCATAGGGGAATGCCATACCCGTCCATTCAATCTTCCTCTTCCATTGGTCTGAACGTCGGCTATTACAGCGATATCAGAAGGTATTTTCGCTTTTTGAAGCACTTTTTTTAGCGCAAAATCATTTGTACTTCCAATCTCTTCAAAATGCTTTATACACAATGTCATTTTTTGTGTCCTTATTTTTTAGGTATTGCGAAAGAAACTCTGAATATTTGAAATAATATATACCATATCATCCTCTGAGACCAATGGATGCACAGGCAATGATAATATTTCCGAATATAGTTTTTCAGCATTTGGAAGAGCATACCCCATATCGAAATAGCTCAAAAGATGATTTGGCTTATACTGAATGCCCGTTTCAATTCCTGCATCAGCTAGGTATTTTTGCAACTCATCTCGACGCCCGTTCTTCACAATTATTGGAAAAATGTGCGGTACCGCGGTTTTGGAATTTATGGGAAATAGCTGAATTTCCGGAATACTGGCAAGCCCCGTGAGGTACATATTGGCATTTCGCTGGCGCAACATCTTGATTTCAGAAAATTTTGCCAACTGAGCACGCCCAATAGTCGCAGCTATATTATTCATATGCAAACGCCAGCCCAATTCCTTGACATCAGAATTCCAACTCCTTTTTCCTTGAAATCTGCGTTCTGTATCGCCTATGACGCCAAGCAAGCGCATATCCTTCAAGCGTTCCGTGATTTCTGTGTGAGTTGTTAAAACACAACCTCCATCACCACAGGAAATATTCTTTATCGGGTCAAAACTGAAACAGAAAATTCCGTCACGATTGGGTATATTTTCATCACCGAAGCAATGTGCAGCATCTTCAATAACCTTTAGATTATGGGCTTTTGCAAACTGATATACCTTATCAATTTTTGATGAGCATCCAGCAAAAAGCACAGGTATTATGGCTTTCGTTTTGCCAGTTAATCGCGATTCTGCATCATTTAGGTCGATAAATCCATCATCAAGGTCAACATCGCATGGAACAGGAACTGCTCCATTAGCTCTGACTGCTTGGAATGTCGATACGAATGTAAATGTAGGAACTAACACCTCATCGCCAATACTTATATCGCTGGCTTGGACGCTCAATTGCAAGGCCGCAGTGCAAGAATGCACGCAAGTTACTTGTGCATCATTTCGTCCAAAAAATTCACGCAACTCTTCCTCGAAAAGTTTGACTTCTTGCCCCATGTTAACTACTTGCGTCGTTAAAACTTGGGCAACCGCATCTGCTTCTTCCTTACCAAAATATGCAGAAGATAATTTCACTTTGCGCATGACATTTCAAAGCCCAACACTATACCCGCTAAGTGTAAGTCAAAAATGCAAGATAATGTAAAAAAATTTATATAAAATTTTATATTTTTCTTTCCTATCTAACAAAAATATAAAAAAATAATATTTAAGCATAAAACATAAAAAATATTTGACATAGTGTGCCAGCAGGATATAAACTAACTGAGTATTGTTGATTTAGGCTTTATTTTTGGAGGCAAGAATGAAAAAGATATTGGTGGCTAGTGTGTTGATGACATCAATGGTGAATGCCAATCCAGGGGATTTTGACGGATTTGAAATTGTGGAAAGTACACCATTGAAGATTAAAGAAATTAGCGCATCCCAACCTTCAGAAAATGCAGTAGCAAAAAATGCTGTGCAACAAATGAATTCGTATACCAAATATGGAATTTACGTCGCAGGTCGTACAGTAGAAACGATTGGCAATGGATTAAGTTATTTGGGAAATAAGATAGGATCATTTGGAGCCGGATATATTCTGCTCGAAGAGACCATTGTTTCTAACCTAATATCTCCTTTGTCTTATGCTATTCAAGGTGGGCTAGAGTGCGCAGCATGGAATGCTAGTTCGAAAGCTGTAGCTTTGCCATTGAAGGACTTGGCTGATACAATTGAGGCAAAAGGAGCAAAGACAAGCTATTTTAGCAAACTTGCTTGGATTGCTACTGGAGTAGGTTTCATTTGCTCGGCTGTTGGCTATGGTCTTGGCTGGCTGGGTCAAAAGGCATGTAAATACGCCGAAACTAATTGAAATCATATTTGTTCTTCATCCCTGTTTTATGACAGGGATGTTTTTTGCAACTGCAAATAAAATAATAGATATAATTAAAGAGCATGTCGATAGCATATATGCGCACGCAGACAGCGATAGCAATGCCCGCTATTTAACTTGTTCATCACAAAGTTTCGCAAAATTTGATCTACTTTTTTATGGCACAACAAGCAAGTATAACTGCTGTATTTGTATAATCAAAAATCTCCTTTCTTAAATTAATTACTGACAATTTAATTCTGGAGACTTCTCTTTCTATTAGAGTGTCTCACGCTCATCTCTGTCTCATATCATATGAACTTATACGCTCTGCGATTAGATGCTGCAATTTGCATATTTTTTTGATAACATGGACGGGATAATTTTGATGTAAAGGAAGTATGGAACACATATCTAGTTCTGTGAACAATCTGATCGGAAAAGTGTGTCCCGAGTTTCCCTTAAGTTTTGCCATTAAGGAAGAATGGCGGGAGATAGTGGGTGAGGAGATGTCGTTATTCTCAGCTTTTTCTGAGATTAAGTTTGGTATGAATAATGAATTGTGCATTGTTGCGGAAGTTTTAAACTCGGCAAGTATTTTGTTTAAGTGTCGATTTCCTGAAATAAAAGATAAAATCTCAAAAATAACAGGATATAACACCGATAAAATAAACTTGATAATTAAGCAAGTTTCAAATATTGGTAATGAATATAAAGATGCAGCGTAACGACCTTCCCAAGGTTCGAGGGGAATATCTATTTGATTATGCTCTGCGTTCGCAATCATTCTTCAAAGTTGGCGGAAATTGTAATGTTATGTTCATTCCAGCTGATGTTGATGATTTATTGCAGTTTTTAACAAAAAAATCACAAGACTTGAAAATTACTATGTTAGGAAATATGTCGAATATTCTGATTTCAGATTATGGAATACAAGGGTGTGCAATTCAGCTCAAAAACTTAAACAAAATCGATTTTAGTGATAATTACGTCGAGGTACAAGCAGGAACACTTCTCTCCAAATTCATATCTACTTGCACCAAAAAGGAGGTTTCTTGTTGTGAAAAATTATGTTGTATTCCAGGAACTATTGGTGGAGCTATTTTTATGAATGCAGGAATTCCTGGATTTGAAATATCTGATGTTTTGATTTCGGTGTCAGGTGTAAATTTTTCTGGAGAAAAACGGACATTTGCTAAAGATGAATTAAACGTGACATATAGATGCGGAAATATACCAAATGATTTTATTGTAACTTCTGTTAGATTAAAAACATTTTCAAAAGACACTAGTCAGATACTCAACGAAATTAAAGAATTACAGGCAAAACGATTAAAATCACAACCTATCGGTCAAGCGACTTGCGGAAGCACGTTTAAGAATCCTAGCGGGGCAAGAGCTTGGGAGTTGATAAAGCAGGCCGGTTGCGACAAATTATCAGTAGGTGGAGCAAAAGTTTCTGAAAAACACTGCAATTTTCTAGTCAATACTGGAAATGCTAAGGCATCTGATTTTGTTAAGTTGATAGATATAATAAAATCAAAAGTATTCGAACAAACAGGCTATAAACTACAGGAAGAAATAAAAAGGATAGGTGATAAATGGTAAAATCATTTTGCAATAAAATTTGGAATTTTTTAGAAGCAGAGCAACAAACAGTAGATAAAATAAGGGCAGTCGTTAGACAGAATTTACTCGCAAAAATACTGGCAAATCGCGGATTTGAGAACATTGAAGAAGTAAACGCATTTATTAACGCCAAGTTGCGTAACACAATTCCGGATCCTTCGTTGTTGTTAGATATGGATAAAGCGGTTGAGCGAGTTATTATGGCAATTCAGCATAAACAAAACATAATGGTACTTGGAGATTATGATGTTGATGGCATAACTTCGACTGCTCTGATGGTGAAATACTTGCGTCTGATTGGTGTAAATCCGAAATATTATATTCCGAACCGATTTTCTGATGGATACGGTGTAAGCCAAAATGTGATATCAAAAGCGATTGAAAACCAATCAGAATTGGTCATAGCTGTTGATGCTGGCACAAATTCTATAAGTGAAATTGAAGAAGCAAAGAAACATAGCATAGATTTTGTGATATTAGATCATCATACGCAACTTGCAGATACATTGCCACAAGCCATCGCTATCGTAAATCCCAATCGAAATGACCAAAGCGAAATAGGTTTTTCATATATAAAGCATCTCTGTGCAGCAGGCGTTGTACTTTTGTTTTTGATAGCGCTACAACGAAAATTGAAAGAAATTGGCTTTTTTACAGGCAAAGTAATTCCAAATCTCTTGGATTTTGCGGATATTGTAGCTCTTGGAACACTTTGTGATGTCATGGAGCTTCGGGGAATAAATCGGGCTATTGTCAAATATGTTTTAACAAAAGGCGAGTATTCGCTCGGTATTCGTTCGCTTATGCCACTATTTAATCTGGATAACATAGCCTCGCCAGAAGATTTGTCGTTTTTTATAGGCCCCGCGATAAATGCAGCAGGACGTGTTGGTGATCCGCATGTAGCTCTCAATTTACTCTTAGAAGAAGACGCTGTGCGTTCTCAAAAGATAGCGACTTGCCTTATTGAACTTAACCAGCAACGCAAATCTATCGAACATCAACTTTTTGCTGATGCAATGAATATGATTTCAAGTCAAAACCTAGATTCCAAACGAGGCATTTGCGTTTACGGGGACAACTGGAACGAAGGGGTTATTGGAATAGTCGCTGGCAAACTGAAGGATAAATTTCAAAAGCCAACATTCGTGATATCGATCACTGAAAACGGCACGGGACGAGGCTCAGCTAGATCAGTGAATGGTATACATCTCGGACAATTTCTTCAGAAGGCGACTATCGCCGGGATTATAACTGCTGGTGGAGGGCATGCCCTGGCGGGTGGCTTTTCCATAGAGAAAGATAACATTGGAGAATTCCAGCGTTTTATAGAAGAACAAATCGAAGGTGAATTCATTAACGAGCTCAATATCGACTATACCCTTACTGCAATGAGTGATTTGGATGCTATTTATGAAGAAATAGCATACCTAGAGCCATTCGGAAAAGGCGTCGAAAAGCCTATATTTTGCTTTAAAAGAGTAAAAATCTCGAACATTCGCAAAAGCAAATCCGGTGGGCATCTATTACTGAATTTTTCAGGCGAATTCGGTAACGGCAATATCCGCGCAATTTTGTTTCACCTAAATTCCAAAAAGGAATTTGTAGAACTTATTGAAAAGAACGCCGACGCACTACTTGATATCGCCGGAACAATAAATCCAAGCCTCCAATTTGGTTCAAGCATAATAATCGAAGATGCGAGAGTGAGCCAGAATTAATTCTGTAGTAGTACTACAGGTGCTCTTCTTCTCCTTTTTCCTCTTCTATAATTTCTCGTAGCAGATCGATAGAGCCACGCACATTGTCATCTGTATAGTTTCTTTCAGCGTCCCAATGACTTATAGAATTTCGAATATATGTTGGTAAGGTATGGTATTTAGTGTTCCCCAAACTACTTTCTTTGAGATATCGGTCTTTATCACTATCATTTTTATTCTTACTTACATATTGATGTATTTCTTCATCCCATTTAGATTGCTTTTTATCTCGTTTTCCAATTTCATATAGTTGTTGCACATACTCAGGCGACGGAATACCAAATGCAATATAATTAACTTCAGCTGGAGTTTTTATAATGAAATCGGGAACTGTTAAATATTTGGGGTTTAGCTTTCCGTCTTCTTCCTTTAACACAATGACCAAAGTATCTTCTTTATCCTTTAGTGCTTCTTCGATAATGTATGGTGAATGAGTAGCTACGATTAGTTGCGCTATTTGTTCTTTTTCTATCCAACCTTTTTCATTTTTTACCAAATTACCATTTTTATCAACCTTGTCAGCAGATAGTAAATCCTGATAATACTTGAGTACCCGCTTTTGCCATCTCGGATGCATACTCAACTCCGGCTCATCGACGAGGACAAGACCGCCATT
>CADBQC010000078.1 GCA_902796745.1 uncultured Pseudomonadota bacterium | reverse complement strand
TTGCAGCGTCGCTTAATGGATTGGCAGAAAAAGCTGAACGAACAAGAACCAAGGCAATAGTAAAACCAAAAATAGGAATGTAGTTAGTCCAACATAGCAAAACCTGCCCGCCTTTAACTTTGATGTGCAGGTTTTGCTATGTTGAGCTGGCTCCTTCCTATTTTTGATTTTACTATTGCATTTGATCTTGTTCGTTCAGCTTTGGCTTTTGGTTAGCCTCTCTGAAAGAGATATGGTGGGAGAGTATGAAATACAGGCATTCAAGCGAATATAAGGAAAGATACTGGACGATTCGACAATCCACACTGACGGATGGAGCTCTTATGACCGGTTGGTATTCACAACTGAATGTGTCATCGTTGAAAAACCAGAGCCGAAGGAGGCACATAACCATGGAGCACCTAGAATGGATGACATGGGAGGAATATATTAATAAACTACCAAACAGGGACGGCATTCCTGCCACCCCTTTCAGTCATAGCATATTTAAAGCTTGAGTATTCCTTTGTATTTTTCAATATATTTTGTAAAAGCGATTGCTTTATCGGTAGGCAAGTACCTATCTTCTTCCTCTTCGATTAAGCTCGTATCTTTGAGAAATTTTAGTCAGGTCGCAAATTGCCAAATCTCTAACATAGTATTTTTGCTAATTGGGGGACAGCTAGTTATCAACGTTAGTGCCTGCAATTGACTTTGGAAACTAATGATATATAGCCCATCAAATTGCAGGATTACTAGCAATTCAGCGCATTTTCGTATAAGCGCCTCTCTTACATCATGATTCTCTTCTTCACATGACTTGACAAATTCTCGAAATTTGTCTTCAGCAGATTCTATTTCATGTTTATATATGTTATCCTCACTAATTACAGGTAATGGATTTTTCGCAGGAATGCTTTGTCTTGATATATCGAACGTAGTATCACCAAACTTCAAACTTGAAACGTTTTTTAGCATGTCAATCAATTGTTTTCTTAGTGTAAAAAATATTACTAAAACAGTTACAGACCAAATAAAAGAGGACAAAGCGGGGGGCAAAATTTTCAATCATAAAATCCAAAATACGAAAACGCACTCCGGGTAGAGCCTAGCACACCTGAGATAATTTTTGTAGATTACTTTAATGCGAATTTTTATCTAATCAGATATCAAATTTATATTTTTTCAGGATTTTGTATTTCGTAGTAGGCTGAAAATATCAGTCCTTGACATGCCATGAGTGTGATTAGTGCATTACCTCCGTATGAAAAGAATGGCAGTGGGATACCAACAACAGGAAGTAATCCGCACACCATTGCTATATTGATAACAATGTAGAAGAACATCATAGCACTAAGCCCGAAAACCGTTATTTGGTTAAATTTATGTCGAGACAATAAAGCAACATTAAAATTAAATGCAATGATCGCCGTATAAAGCAAGCACAGCACAAAGCAACCTATAAATCCGAATTCTTCAGCGAAAGAAGCAAAAATAAAGTCAGTATGTTTTTCTGGCAAAAAATTCATCTGGCATTGCGTGCCCTGCAAAAATCCTTTTCCCAAAATACCTCCCGAACCTAAGGCGATTTTGGATTGGATTATGTGATATCCAGAGCCACATGGATCCATTTCCGGGTTTAAGAACATTAAAATTCGTTTCTTTTGATAATCGTATAAACAGCTCCATAAGATTGGTGTGCAAATTAATGTCCCAACAAACAGCATCAAAAATTTCCATACTTGTACTCCGCAGGCAAAAAGTATGGATAGAAAAACTAAGATTAGTAACGTAGCAGTACCTAAATCTGGCTGAAGTAATACAAAACCAACAGGTACGATGGTTAGCAGTGTTGGAATTAACAATGTTTCTGTTCGCCTATTATCGTCTATTGTATGGGGAGAAAAATATTTAGCTAGTACCATAATTAAGACAATTCTCATAAATTCTGATGGTTGCAATGTTAATGCTCCAAGTCTTAGCCATCGTTGCGCTCCCATCGAGATTTTTCCGATGATTGCAACGGCTATTAATGCGATTAAACATATTAAATACAAGCTGAATGCATATTTTTTCCAGACAGAAAATTTGATATTTGCCATGACAATTAGCGCTATTATACCAAGCAAAACGCGCCATAACTGTTTTACGCACCAAGGTGAAAAGTTTCCGGCGCATACGGAGTATAGCGTTATTAGGGAAAAAAACGTTATTGCCCCCAATATTATGAGTGGCAATAACGGAAGTGGTCTCAGCTTTAACATGGATTACAATGGAAACTACTCCTCATCTTCATTTGATGAAGGCTTTCCCGTTAATACTTGTTCTCTCTGTTCCTTTATATAATCATGCAATACCTTCGCTGGATCTTCATTTGCCGTTGCTGTCGGCTTTTCAATCGGAGCTAGTGCTTCGGGTTCTGCGTTCTGCTCAGAGGTTTCTGATTCATATTCTGATTTTAATGCCCCGTGACAATGTTTATATCTTTTGCCGGAACCACAAGGACATGGAGCATTTCTCGATATTTGTTCCCCTTCTGCTGGGGATGCTTCCACATTAGGGGCTCTGGGAACTTCTATTGGAGGAAACATATCCTCATCCGATTGCTCAGATTCTATTTGCAACTCAAAACCATAAGCTGTGGTTAAAACATCAACTCTGATTTTGTGTAACATTTCCTGGAAAATATTAAATGCCTCGAACTTATATTCGTTAAGTGGATTTTTTTGAGCATACGCACGAAGATTTATTCCACGTCTCAAATGCTCCAAATTAACCAGATGATTTCTCCAAGCTATGTCTAGTGTCTTCATTGCAATATCTTTTTCGATATATCGCACAGCCTCAATACCATACTTTTCTATACGTTCATTTCGTCTCTCTGTCACTAAATCACCCAGGCGCTGACGAAGTAATTCAGGTGTAAGTGCTGTATCGTTTTCTATCGCATTTTTGTCTATTGTGATTTTAAATATTTTCTGCATCGAATCTGCCAGCTGATCCAAGTTCCACTCAGCAGGGACAGTACCTTGTGGTGCTATGCTTAACACTATATTGTCTAATATATCCTCCTGCATGTCCTGTATCTGTTGTGTAACATCATTGGATCTCATCAATTCACGACGGAGTTCATAGACTATTTTTCGCTGATCGTTCATAACATCATCGAACTTTAATAACTGCTTTCTTATATCAAAGTTATACGCCTCAACGCGTTGTTGTGCTTTTTCTATAGCTTTCGAAATCCAGCGGAACGACAATTCTTCGTTATTTTTGCAAACTTTCCTGAAACGCTTCATCAAGTTCGGTGAACCAAATTTCCTCATTAGATCATCTTCCAAAGAAATAAAATATTTGGATGCCCCTGGATCACCTTGTCGTCCGGATCTTCCACGAAGTTGATTGTCAATACGTCTGCTGTCATTTCGCTCTGTTCCTATAACGAACAATCCACCAGTCTTTGCGACTTCCTCATGAGCTTTATCAATTTCAGCGTTAATTTGCTCAATCTTTTTATTTCTTTCTACTGGATCAGTTATATCTGCACATTCGGCTTCGATACGCATTTCCGCGCTTCCGCCAAGTTTTATATCTGTTCCACGTCCAGCCATATTAGTGGCTATCGTAACCGCGCCAGGTGCACCGGCTTCTGCAACTATATGTGCTTCCTTTTCGTGTTGCTTAGCATTCAGCACATTGTGTTTAATACCTTCCGCTTTCAATAATTTCGAAAAATATTCCGACCTCTCTAAGTTGGTCGTACCAACCAAGACTGGCTGATTTCTGGCATGACACTCTTTTATTAAGGCTATTACAGCCCGATCTTTTTCTTCCAGTGTCACGAACATTGAATCTTCATGATCCACTCTAATCACTGGCTTATGTGAAGGAATAGCAACTACTTTTAACTTATAAATTTCGTCAAATTCCGCTTCTTCCGTCATAGCTGTGCCAGTCATGCCGGCAAGCTTTGGATATAACCTGAACAAGTTTTGATATGAAATTGTTGCAATTGTCTGACTTTCAGGTTGCACTGGAACACCTTCTTTCGCTTCAATTGCTTGATGTAATCCTTCTGAATAGCGTCTTCCATCCAAGACACGCCCAGTAAATTCATCAATAATCAAAACCTGATTGTCTTTGACCATGTAATCAACATCTCGCGCGAATAGTTTATGAGCCCGTAGCGCATTGATGACGTGATACACCACCGTTATGTTGCTCGGGTCATATAGTGAAGGAGAGCTCAGTAGTCCTTTGTCAGCAAGGCGTTTCTCTATTTTTTCAACCCCCTTATCTGTCAAACTAACTACGCGCAACTTCTCATCTTTTTCATAATCATCGGGTTCGACATCCTTCACAAGCTCATTCACTTCAACATACAATTGTGATGCGCCATTATCCGCACCAGATATGATCAAAGGAGTTCGTGCTTCATCTATCAAAATACTGTCAACTTCATCAATAACCGCAAAATTGAATGGTCTCATGACCATATCCTCTTCCCTGAACTTTAAGTTATCTCGCAAGTAGTCGAAACCAAATTCGTGATTTGTCCCATAGGTTATGTCAGCAGCATAGGCTACACGCTTCTGATAATCAGACATACCTCCAACTATCGTAGCAACCGAGAGCCCCAAAAAGTTGTAGACTTGCCCCATCCAAGCTGCATCTCGCTTTGCCAAGTAATCATTTACGGTTATGACATGTACACCCTTACCAGGTAAGGCATTCAAATACACAGCGGTAGTCGCGACTAAAGTTTTTCCTTCACCTGTCTTCATTTCTGCAATCTGGGCATTATGCAGAGCAATTCCTCCAATTAACTGGACATCGAAGTGTCGCATACCTAAAACGCGTTTTGAAGCTTCCCTCACAACCGCGAAAGCCTCAGGCAATATATCATCGAGCGTTTTGCCCTGTTCCAATAACTCTTTAAACTCATTTGTTTTGTTTGCTAATTCTGCGTCTGAAAGAGCAATCATCGCTTCTTCATAAGCATTTATTTTATCAACAATCCCACGATATTTTTTCACAATTCTAGAATTATAACTACCAAGCAAACCAAACAAATTATCAAACATCTTAATTTCAGTCAAAACTATCACATACCCATTTTACATCAAGTCTTTCCGGAATGCCAACAAGAAGGCTTAAAATAACTAGGCAAGAAAATGAACTTAACATCGCTTCATAAAAATAGGAGCAACAGCTTTCTAAGCATTGCTCCAAAAAAATTTTTTAGGCATAAGAAGGATATTCAGGCATCTACATGCAAATCCAGTAAAAGAAAGAGACAACTTTTACTACTTTGCTGGTAGTATATAAATCATGGTATATCTGGTATATTCAGAAACATTCGTAGCAGAAACACCCGTAGCAGATTTTTTTATGTAGGGGGTCCCAGTTGTTTTGCATGTGTTATAACTACTACCGTAGAACTGAACTGGTGGCATATAAATCTTGGTATATTCAGAAACATTCGTAGCAGAAACACTCGCAGCAGATTTTTTTATGTAGGGAGTCCTAGTTGTTTTGAATTTGTTATAACTACTATCGCAGAACTGATTTTTGCTTTTTGTTGCAGAATCAAATGTGCTTTTTGTGCTGAAATTATCATGAAATATTACCTTATTATTTTTTCTTGTTTTGACTGCTCCTTCTTTATATGCCAAATATTTTATATTTTGCTTAGTCCTCTCTGAAAGCTTTATTTTTATTTTTGGCCCATGATAATTCAGAAGTTCCGCTAATTTTTCATTAAAATTTCTGAGATATATTAGATAATTTATTTTTTGGTTCATTGTCCAGGATGTATTCTGAGAGCTCAGAACCTTTCTAGCTTCTTTTACAACATCTTTCAATGGACGCGATTCAATTTTTGCTTTATCTAACTTTCGCACAAATGTATTACAAATATTCGCACGCTTGCAGATACGGGGTAAGTTTTGAACAGCCGTAATATCAGGCGCCTCAAGCACTTGTTGCCGTATAAAATTGCATTTTGTCAAAAGCTCTTTTCTTTCGGCAGTTCGGGGTAAAGAAATGCTTTTACTTTTATCTTTTATATAGGACAGGGTGCTAGTCACATTAAGTTTAAGTCTTTCTGTTTTTTTGCGCAACTCGTCTAAGCAATCGCAAAAATTACTGCCCATCATTGATTTTTTTACATATTCGCTAGATTCACGATATGCCGTATTTACATCCTTTGTCCATTTTTCTATGTTTTGCTGGGAAGGTGACAGGCTTTTTTTAGAAAAAGGTTTAATGCACAGTTTCAAATCTTTAGCCGGTACATAAATGTCCTGCTTCGTAAGGTCTAGCGAATCCTTTTTAACTAATGTATAAGGTGCATTCTGTCGTTCCAGCTCTGACAACGTTTTTTTAAAAGGCAGTAAACCCCGTTCTTCACGAGATGTATAAAATTTATTCGGTTTTTTATAAATGGACTGTGCTTTAGTTTTATTTTTGGCGCCATTATCTTTTTTAAAGTATATTGTTATTTCTTCAATTTTATTAGTTGTGTTTATAGTGGCGTTGTTCCATGTAGTACCCTTAGTAAATTCTTCGTTAGATATACTTTTACATTTGTCCTCACCCCCCCAGTGGCAAACGTTGTTGGTCATGTACTTGCTTTGGAATAGTCTTGTTACTGGCGCTGAGATTATCTTATCATTGCAACTTTTCAAGTTTGATAATGAGTTTTGGAAATTCAGCAATTGTCTCTGTATAACACCACCTCCAAATGAAGTAGCAGACGCCGTATGACTGCATACAAGGGCAGCAGTTACCAATGGCAAAGAAAAATTAAAAACCGACATATCTTACCTCACTACTATTTACAAAAAAAAATTCTTACCTGATCATTATAGCAGAAATTTATACACACGTCAACATTATTTAAGAAACATTATTTAAGACACTGTAAAGCTCACAACACATGAGACAAAAATTGGCTTGAGATGGCTAAGGCGATTTAAGTCGAGCAAATAGAAAAAAAGTCTCCAGAATTAAATTATTAGCTTTTAATCTAAGAAAGGAGACTTTTTATACAAGTGCAGTGATTGCTTGTGGTGCAAGA
>CADBQC010000077.1 GCA_902796745.1 uncultured Pseudomonadota bacterium | reverse complement strand
GCAAATCTATACAAGACATATAATGACCAAATTACGTAATGATAATAAAACAGTTTTACTCAGAAGTTTCTTGAGTTTTAGGTTTTTTATAAAAACGCTTACGTCTAATTGGTAATTTGCGTGGCGTTTCTACTTTACGAACTTCTGTTTCTTGGGTTTCTTCAGATGGCATACAATCAGCATCTTGCGCATCATCTTGTAATTGTTGAGATGTAATCGGTTGAGGAAATTTTTCTGCTACGATTCTTGAGAAGTGTTCTGCGTATTGGAGATTGTATTCACTCAAAACGCGATCTCCCGTAGCTGAGGCTTCTTTCGCGTAGTTCAGATATTTTGCTCTTTGCGCTACGTAATACGCTTTTCCTTTCAGGTTAGTCATTTCTTTTCTTATCATTCTGCATTCCAATTACAAAGACCCCTCAATCATCTTATTATAGGGCATTTTGCACAAAGCGTTTAAATTTTTCAAATCATTTCATAAAAAGGGATAACTTAGCCCCGTTGCATCATCTTTTCAAGTTGAGATTTTGAAATCTTGAAAAAACTGGGGCGATGATGGTTACATTGATGTATAGATGGTGTTTCCTCCATTTGCTTCAATATTTCATTCATTTCTTCAATTGATAACTTTCGTCCAAAACGAATGCTATTATGGCAGGCTTTGTCTGCAATTCTTTTTCGTATCATGTCCAATGTTTCAATATCTCGAATAGGTTCGTCACTTGCCAAAATGTCATGTATGAATTGCAGTGCCTCTTCGAGTTTTAAAATCGATGGTATTGCTGTGACCATAATAGTATTCTGGATAATTTCGGCAGAAAAACCGCATTCATCCAAGCTTGCAAGAAGATTTTTGGCTATTTCTTGCTCTGAATTATTCAGTCCAATAATCTCAGGTTTTAATAGATACTGTTTATTATCTTTCGTTAAATTGTTTATAATTTTATTTTGTGTGATTTTTTCATGCACTGCGTGCTGATCAATAATCAATATACCATCATCTACTTCGGTTATGATATATGAATTGAAAATTTGAGCGAGAGGTTTTCCATATATTGATATATAGGTTGTATCAGGAGAGAATAAGGGCTCAATTGATTTTTCATGAACATCTTCCTCCCTTATTGCTAGTGCGAGCGCTCCTTCAGTTATTGCAACTTTTTCGCTAAAATCAGCATTTTGCCTAGCAGTGACCGCAGATTTATCTGCGATTCTAGAGAAATCGGCAATATTGAACGAGGGATGACTTCCTTGATAGATTTTGGGTTTTTCTACTGGTGTATCATTTTCGCTTGCCTGCTTTTCCGCAATTCTTATTATTTCAAATTCATTAGAAATCTTATCAAACTTGTGTATATTTTTTCGAAAAGCATCAGTTAAAAACTTTTGCACTGAGACGTTATCTCTGAAACGTACTTCAGACTTAGTTGGAGAAATATTTGCATCCAAATGGAAAGGATCAATTTCAATAAAAATGAGGGCCACTGCAAATCTACCCGCTGGGATAAGTTCCTTATATGCATTTTTAAGAGCTAGAGAGACAGCTTTGTCTTTGACAATCCGACCATTGATGAATATCCTCTGAAAATGCTGAGAGTACCGATTGTCCAGTGGATGAAATAGATATCCTGAAACCGAAATATGTTCACCTTTTTCTTCGAAAGGTATTGCTTTTTTCAAAAGAGCTGAACCAAAAATTTTAGATACTCTCTCGTCAAGAGAGGCTTTGCTAAATGACAGTATCTGCTTTTCATCAGTTCTAAGTGAAAAATTAACATTAGGGCGTATCAGTGCTATGTTTTCTATGACATTTAAGCAAGCGGTCAGCTCCACTGTATCGCTTTTTAAAAACTTTAACCGAGCTGGCGTTCTTCCGAATAGATTTTGTATGCTAACTCGCGTACCATTGTCGATAGAAGATGGAAAAATATCAGATTCTTCAGAAAAATTTACATTTATACCAAAACCTCTGGATTCAAGAGAGAAACAACTTACTGAAGCAATGGAGGGGAGAGCTTCTCCACGAAATCCATAACTTTTAATGTTAAACAAATTATCATCGTGCAATTTTGATGTCGCGTGGCGTTGGACAGCCATGTGCAAGTCAGATTTATCTATGCCTTCACCATCATCCTGTATGACTATTTTTGATTTGCCTCCATTTTGCAAAAAAACTTCTATGGTTCTCGCATTAGCATCAAGAGAATTTTCTACCAACTCTTTCAGCGCTGAAGCTGGTCTTTCCACGATTTCTCCAGCGGCTATTTGGTTGATTAAATCATCGCTTAATAGCTTTATTCTTGACACAATACCAATGCCAACCTCACTCTACAGATTGAAGTTTAAAATCCTAGTCGCTAAAAAATCAAGTGTTTAATACCGGTGAATTATTTTTTTCTACAACTTTTATTAGATGTTGGACATGAAAAACAAATTAACAACAAAGTGAACGTTAACAACAACGTTCTCGCTTATATAGATGTAATGCTATTTAGCATTCTAGCATCTGCAATGATTTGCCACAACACTTTGTTTTTCTGCGCAATCTGCCAAGGAAGTAGCGCAAAACCGAATTATAACTTGCGATTAAACGATATGTTTTATATCTGCATTCATGCTTAGCTCCTCTTCGTACGAAAAATTCCCGTCAGTACAGACATTGTCTGGTATAAACGATTTTTAGATTAATTTTCTTAAAACTAAATCTTTTCCAGCTCCTACTTCAAACACACTAATGTACATCTTTTCCCTCTATATTTTTATTCATCTCCAAAACCTCTATTT
>CADBQC010000076.1 GCA_902796745.1 uncultured Pseudomonadota bacterium | reverse complement strand
CATTCCTATTTGGTCTTGCTTCAGGTGGAGTTTACAATGCCGTTCCTGTTACCAGTAACGCGGTGAGCTCTTACCATCACCTTTTCACCCTTACCACAAAAACAGAGGCGGTATACTTTCTGTTGCACTTTTCCTGCTGAAAACCTCACGATTTCCAACGCCGGATGTTATCCGGCACCTTGCCTACAATGAAGCCCGGACTTTCCTCTGAAAAATGCAAGCAAGAAAGGATAACACCTGCACTCCCCAGCGACCAACCAGTTGCCACAATGCCATTTTAACAGAAAAAGGTGTAACGAACACCAAAAATAAATCGCATTGTATAAGTTCATAACAAATGAGACAAAGCTGGGCTTGATATGAGTGAAGTGAGTTAAGTTGAACATATAGAGAGAAAAGTCTCCAGAATTAAATTGTAAGTTTTTGATTTAAGAAAAGAGACTTTGAATTATACAAATACAGCAGTTATACTTGCTTGTTGCGCCAGAAGGAAGTAGGGGTGATTTTGAGGAGTGATCTCGGTATCGATATAAGCGAGAGTAGTGTCGGAATGAGCATGCAAAGCGTAGATTTCCACGGTCTATAAGTGCTTTAAGGTGCAAGAAAAAACGGAGATTTAACAAGTATGCCAAGCCGTTCCAATTTAAGAAATGCAATGACATGCACATGGATAAAAACGTACAAATCGACCACATGACGGTGACGAAAAATGAATTGAAAGCTTTAGCGAGCACGTTTATGCAAACGTTTACAGCAAAGCAAATAGCACTGCCACTAAATTTTTACGAGAATTAATCGAGAATGCTCTGTATAAAGTTTGTTTCATATTTCAAAACCAACATACAACGGCAAAATCGAGCGAAGTAACAGGGTTTTTAGAGAGGAATTTTATGCCGACCTGTGTGCAGATACTATCGTCGGAGCCCGCAGAGAACTCATGAACTTTCTGCGCAAATACAACTCCTAGTGTCAGAACTCCACTATATATTTTGAAGCACCATCCTGGATGGCTCTTTTTGTCTCACATATGTTTGAATTTGGACATCAATGCATAGACATCGCAAAGAGGTGCATCAGCACCTCTCCACGTGAAGTCCTATTTATTCAAATCTTTGAAGTCGCCGTCGACAACACCTTCTTCAGGCTTGCCGGGGGCGTCTGTGCTTGCATCAGCTGTAGCGTTAGCTTGCATATCCTTATACATCATTTCGCCGATTTTCATCGAAGATTGCATCAACGCTTGCGATTTCGCTTGTATATCATCCTTATTGTCGCCCTTTATCGCTTCGCGTAAAGCATTTAGATCTGTCTCAATCTTCGACTTCTCTTCTGCAGAAACCTTGTCGCCGTAATCAGCTAAACCTTTCTCAGTCGTATTTATTAGAGTTTCAGCGTGGTTCTTGACCTCAATTAACTCCTTTCTTTTCGCATCTTCTGCTGCATTCGCTTCTGCATCCTTAAGCATCTTTTGTATTTCCTCTTCAGAAAGTCCGCCGGAAGCTTGTATGCGTATCTGTTGCTCCTTACCCGTAGCCTTATCCTTTGCCGACACGTTGACGATACCATTGGCGTCAATATCGAAAGTTACCTCGATTTGTGGCATTCCGCGTCGTGCTGGTGGCAATCCAACCAAGTCGAATTGACCAAGTAATTTATTTTGAGCTGCTATCTCTCGTTCACCTTGGAAAACACGAATAGTAACTGCGGTTTGGTTGTCCTCTGCAGTCGAAAATACCTGACTCTTCTTCGTTGGAATTGTCGTATTTTTATCTATCAATCGTGTAAATATGCCGCCCAAAGTCTCAATACCTAAGGACAACGGAGTTACATCCAGCAACAAAACATCCTTCACATCACCTTGCAGAACACCACCTTGTATGGCTGCGCCAAGTGCTACGACCTCATCTGGGTTCACACTTCTGTTCGGCTCTTTCCCGAAAAACTCCTTAACTTTTTCAACAACCTTCGGCATGCGGGTCATTCCGCCAACCAGTATAACATCCTTGATATCGCTTGCAGACAATCCAGCATCCTTAAGCGCAGTACGGCAAGGCGCCATGGTACGTTCTATCAAATCATCGACAAGTGACTCAAATTTTGCCCTAGTCAATTTAACACTGAGGTGCTTTGGTCCTGTTGCATCTGCGGTTATGAATGGCAAATTAATGTCCGTTTGCATCGACGATGACAACTCAATTTTCGCCTTTTCTGCAGCCTCTTTTAGCCGCTGCAACGCCATATTGTCCTTGGTCAAATCTATGCCGTTTTCTTTCTTAAATTCCTCTGCGACGTAGTTGATTATGCGAGCATCAAAATCCTCACCACCTAAGAACGTATCTCCATTCGTTGCCTTAACTTCGAAAACGCCGTCACCTATTTCCAAAATCGAAACATCGAACGTACCTCCTCCAAGGTCGTATACAACTATTGAACCATTGTTCTTTTTGTCCATACCATAAGCCAAAGCGGCGGCAGTCGGCTCGTTGATTATGCGCAAAACCTCAAGCCCCGCAATTCGTCCGGCATCCTTTGTTGCTTGGCGTTGTGAATCATTGAAATACGCTGGCACAGTAATTACTGCTTGCGTCACCTTCTCACCGAGATGTGCCTCAGCTATTTCTTTCATCTTCATCAAAATGAATGCACTAACTTGACTTGGACTATAATCTTTACCACGCGAACGTACCCATGCATCACCACTGTCCGAGCGCACAATGTTGTATGGCACGAGATCCTTGTCCTTCTGCGTCAATGGATCATCAAACTTGCGACCAATTAGCCTTTTCACTGCAAAAACAGTGTTCTCGTGGTTCGTTACAGCTTGCCTTTTTGCAGGTTGCCCAACTAACCGCTCCCCATTTTCCAGAAAAGCTACCATAGATGGCGTAGTACGTGCACCCTCAAGGTTCTCAATTACCTTGCCATTTTGCCCATCCATAATAGCAACACATGAATTAGTCGTTCCTAAATCTATTCCTATAACTTTTGACATAATCTTTATCTCCTTTTGTAAAATTTTCTCCGAAACTCTCGGATGCTTTTTGGCACTCTATTGCTCCGTCTGCTAACAGGATAACATATATTTTGTTCTGGCGCAAAAATAATTTCAGATTGTACAAATTCGTGAGATTTGGAACAAAGCTTGGCTTAAGTTGAGCAAATAGACGCAATGTCTCCAAAATGAAATTATAAATTTTGCCTTTCAGAAATGGGATTTTGATTTATGCAGAGACATCTATTACATAATATGGTCTTGCCAAGTTTGGTGCATATTTCTAGATACAGTACTGGCACTCAATCTTGTTTCACTTCCGTTTGAAATTGGATATATTCGAAACAATAACAATTGTTAGAAGATACAAACTTCTAATTTAGCGCGTTGCTTATACCCTAGCGTTCAAACCGATAGGCTTTCGTGTTATCATGTAAAAGAATGTCGTGATTAGATTTGTTCTCGGCGATGGCGCTGGGATTTTTGGAAAGGTATTAAATGTTTTCTGTAACAAGTGAAACCATAAATTGGGGGGGTAAAAATTTAACAATTGAAACTGGGAAAATAGCCCGGCAGGCGGATGGAGCAGTGATTGTAAAATATGGAGATACAACAGTTTTATGTACGTGTGTCTATGCCAAAAAAACAGCTGAAAATGCCAGTTTTTTCCCTTTGACAATAAATTATCAAGAAAAGTTATATGCAGCTGGAAGAATTCCTGGAGGCTTTGTTAAAAGAGAAGGAAAGCCATCGGAAAGAGAAACTCTCATTGCTCGCTTGATAGATCGCCCAATACGCCCTCTTTTTCCTGATGGTTTTTTGAACGAAGTGCAAGTTGTATGCACAACAATTAGTTATGATTCTGAATGTTCTCCTGACATAGCTGCGCTTATTGGGGCATCTGCTGCTATCTCAATTTCAGGCGTACCATTTACTGCCCCTGTTGCTGGATGCCGAGTTGGATATGATAAGGAGAATGGATTTATTTTAAATCCGACCAAGACAAGTGAGCTAGAACTTGTCGTCGCTGGAACAAGTGAAGGAATTTTGATGGTTGAATCCGAAGTCAAGGAACTTTCGGAAGAAACTATGCTAGACGCCGTCATGTTTGGTTTTGACTCATTTCAGCCCGTTTTAGAAATGATAGAGAACCTAAAGCGGAAAGTTGGCAAGCCAGCAATGCAAGTGATCCCATTCGAGGAAAAGTATTCCGATACTTTGCAAAAGATAGAAAAGTTGTCATTGAAAAAGATAAAAGATGCGCTAAAAGTGAAAGCAAAATTGGAACGACGAGATTTAATTGAGCAGGCTAAGGATGAAGTTTTTACCGAGCTTGCTGAAGAGCAAGAACAAGTAATTTTAGACACGCTTTTTGAATCAGTTTTGGCAAAAACAATGCGACAAACTTTGCTTTCGACAAAAAACAGAATCGATGGGCGTAAGTTGGATCAAATCCGCCCGATTACATGCGAAATAGACGTTTTGCCGAAAGTGCACGGAAGCGCCTTATTTACGCGTGGAGAAACTCAGGCTCTTGTTGTGACTACCCTTGGTTCGTCATTGGATGAGCAAGTTATCGATAATATCACTGGAGAAACTAGCGAACGTTTCATGTTGCACTACAATTTCCCCCCATATTCCGTTGGAGAAATTGGTCGGTTAGGAGCGCCTGGACGTAGAGAAATTGGGCATGGTAAATTGGCCTGGAGAGCTTTACATGCTCTTATTCCGTCAGCCCATAAATTCCCATACACAATTAGGGTAGTTTCAGACATTACAGAGTCTAATGGTTCATCATCAATGGCTACTGTATGTGGCTCTTCTCTATCTATGATGTCCGCAGGAATTCCTGTGCGAGAGCATGTAGCGGGTATCGCTATGGGATTGATAAAAGAAGGTGAAAATTATGTCGTTTTGTCCGATATTATGGGAGACGAAGATCACCTTGGAGATATGGATTTCAAAGTGGCCGGCACAAAAGATGGCATCACTGCGCTACAGATGGATATAAAAATTACCAGTATCAATCGAGAAATAATACAAACAGCATTGGCACAAGCAAAGAAAGGTAGACTGCATATTTTAGATTTAATGAATGCCACGATTTCTGAAGCGAAAAGCGAACTTAGCTCAACCGCGCCCAGGATCGAAAAAGTGACAATTGATAAAGATAAAATTCGCGACTTAATAGGTCCTGGCGGAAAGACGATCAAAGAAATCACTGAAAGCACGAACACCAAGATTGAAATTGATGATGCCGGAATAGTAAGCATATTTGCAACTGATAAGAAATGCATGGAAGACGCTATAAGTGCTGTCAAAAGCATATGTTGTCTACCTGAAGTCGGAACGATATACGATGGCGTGGTGACAAAAATAATGGATTTTGGAGCATTTGTTTCCATAGGAAATCGCGAAGGATTGGTTCATATCAGTCAAATATCGGAGAAGAAAGTAAAGGCTGTACATGATGTTTTAAAAGAAGGACAAAAGGTTAAGGTGAAGGTTCTCGGAATTGACGACAAAAACCGTATAAAACTTTCTATGAAAAACATGCAGCAGTAAAACAAAGCAGCGCGACGTGAATAAGTGGAGTCGCGCTGGCTCTATTTATTTAGTCTTCGTTCTTTACTATTATTTTGTCTTGTAAAGGCACTGATAATCTTGAGAGTCGCTCTTCATAGAATTTGATGCTGGGATTTATTGTTTTTTCGATACCCTCCAACAAAAGATCTACTTTAGGATTTTTCTCCAAAATTTGTTGATATTCTTTATACATAATCGAAAACACACGAGGAATAAATTTCCCCTTACCAGGAGAAAGCAGATATTCATGGTAATCAAACAGTTGTTCACTGTAAGGTGAATAATCTATCGTGTCTCCCGAACATAATGCGCCGGAGATAGCAAGTAGATTATCTTCCGGAGTAGCAAAAGAATCGCTGGATTTCCAAAGTGATTTGTGGATCT
>CADBQC010000075.1 GCA_902796745.1 uncultured Pseudomonadota bacterium | reverse complement strand
TTAAATTTTTTCTTAATTTTTAGAGCTAACCGCCTATATGCCCGCAAATCTCGTGTTTCTGTCACTGCAAAATCCAGGCCAATGTCCTAGAATTTGGTTTTGATTTCTGTCAACAACAAGATTTATTACGGTATAATAAAAGCTCATCCATCTCTAGTTTTGGGGCGTTTTTTATTGTTTCTGCAACTGTAGCTTTTGCTATTAATTCCTTTAAAATTTTAGAATAATTTCTGATCCATTTTATTATTAATTATTAACGGATTTGGAACACCTTCTAGCCTCTTCAATACCATAATTCCAACCCCTTCCAAGTATCATTATTTGTGTCTTTTATCATTTTTGCTAGTAGTACGTTTACTTTTATATCGCTGTTTACCTTTTACTACCCCATCTTTACGTAATTGTTCGCTCCAGCAATGCCTACATTTTACTATAAATTTATCTCTATTTTGCCATATCTGATTCAAATTCTCAATCTCCTCTATATTTGATTATGAGTACCCCCTAATGTGCGTATGTAAATTGCCCCCAGTATTACGAAAATCGTGTATTTACACGCTTCAAAATCTCGTTTTGTTAAAAATCTCTTTCGCAATCTTACAATGAGTGATAGACTGAACGTAGTTTTATTTTTGGCTGGAAATCAAGAATGTTTTTTATTTCAAATGCCTTTGCTGATGCGGGGAGCACTCAATCTGGAGGAATAATGGCTTTTTTGCCGATGATTGCGTTTATTGTGATTTTGTATTTTTTGTTGATACGTCCCCAGCAAAAGCGACAGAAACAGCATCAAGAGCTTATAGCATCCATCAAAAAGGGTGATAAGGTTGTCACTAATAGTGGTATTATTGCAACGGTTTCTAAAGTTGTAAATGAACATGAAGTTATACTAGAAATCGCGAGCGGAGTACATTGCAAGTTTGTTAAGTCTGCAATTTCTAACATCATGGCAAATCCAGAAAAAGCCGGCACGTATACAAAAGGAGATGAGCCTGTAGTTGCGTCTGACACGAAAGTGGGAGATAGTCCGATAACAGATCTTGCTCAACCAGGTAAAAAAACAGTTACCAAACGCCCGGCATCGAAAAAGGTATCTCATAAGGAGTAATAGAGAAGGAGCAATGTTATGTTAGTTGTATCGAAAGTTAGAGTTATAACTACTTTAACAATTTGTCTTTTGGGATTGTTGTTCGCATTTCCGTCTATTGTTGATCAGGCAACTTACGATAAGTTACCGAAATTTTTGCAACATACCGTGAATTTAGGTCTCGAACTGCGTGGTGGTTCTCATATTCAGTTGGAAGTTGATTTGGAATCTGTAAAGCGTGAGCGTCAAGAAAGCATATTGGATGAGGCGAGAAAACAGCTACGAAAGCAAAACATCAAATATTCAAAACTGAACATACAAACCCGTGGAGAGAAATCAGTAATATATATCTCGTTAAAGGATGAGAATGACGCAAAGGACGTTAAGAAGATATTGAATAAAATTGAAAGTGAACTCGATATAACCGTAGCTGGTTCGGAGATAACTGCAGTAATTACGCAGAAATTTATGGATGAATTTTCAAAGAGAATTGTTGGGGAATCAATAGAAGTAATACGTCACAGAATTGATGAGACTGGGACAAAAGAACCGACAATTTTGCGACAGGGAACTGATAGGATAGTCCTTCAACTTCCTGGAGTTGAAGATCCTGCAGAAGTTAAAAGGTTGCTTGGAAAAACCGCTGTGCTAACCTTCCATGGAGTTGATGAAACCATGGAAACAATCCCTGCCAAGACGAATCAGAAAGTAAATCTTCCGAAAAAACCGGGGGTTATTTATTTGCCAGAGGATAAAGGCAATGGCGTGGTGTATTATGTGCCGATAAAAAAACAAATATCGCTTACAGGTAAATCGCTTGTAGATGCGCAAGTTTCAATGGATTCGCGAACTGGTTTGCCAGCTGTGTCAATAAAATTCGATGCAATTGATGGAACTCGAAAAATTGCAGAGTTATCGGCAAAATACCTCCACAAGCAATTTGCCATGGTTTTGGATGGAAAAGTACTCAGTGCTCCGGTTTTTCAGGCTGTGTTAAATGACGGAAATGCTCAGATTACTGGAAACTTTACTATGGAGGAAGCAACGGAGTTAGCGTTATTACTACGTGCTGGTTCATTGCCAGCTCCACTTAATGTTGTCGAGGAAAGGAATGTTGGCCCAAGCCTTGGAACGGACTCCATAAATGCTGGAAAGAATGCAACTATGTGTGCTTTCTTTTTTGTGGCGATATTTATGATTGCGTCATATGGTATTTTCGGACTGTTTTCCGTCATAGCTATATTCATGAATATAACCTTGTTGTTTGCTTGTTTAACATTGCTAGGAGCGACGCTGACTTTGCCAGGTATTGCCGGTATAGCATTGACAATTGGAACTGCGGTTGATGCAAATGTTTTGATATATGAGCGCATACGTGAGGAAGTTAGGATTGGAATAAAAGCGACAATGGCAATATCTCAAGGATACAAGTTGGCAATGATGACAATAATCGATTCGAACTTGACAACCCTAATCGGTTCAATTGTGCTATATGAATTTGGTTCAGGGCCAATTCGCGGATTTGCTGTAACGTTAGCACTTGGAACTGTTATATCGCTATTTACGACATTTTCACTTACGAAGTCAGTGATTGCCTACTATATGCGAAAGCAGAAAAATAAAGAAATTATTGTGTGAGGGAAAGGAAAATTTATGTTTCGTTTACATCTAGTGCCATATGGAACCAAGATTGATTTTGTAGGAAAAAGTAAATATTTTTTCACATTGGGGATACTCGCAGTGATAACGAGTTTTGCTTTCATATTCTTCAAAGGTATGAACTATGGCATAGATTTCAAAGGCGGATATATATTCGAAGTTACGATGCCTGAAGTACCAGATGTTCAATCTCTGAGAGAAAAATTAGGTTCAGTAGGTCTGGGCGAAGTGGCTATCCAGCAATTCGGTGCTGAAAAAGATCTTATGATAAAGCTAGAAAAATCAGAAGAGGGTAAAGGACAGGCTGTGGCGATCCAGAAAGTGAAGGATACATTGGGCAGTGGGGTAGTGTATAAAAAAGTGGAAACGGTTGGACCAAAAGTTGGAAGTGAATTGGTGTCTAATGCTATCAAAGCCGTTACTTTTGCTCTTATAGCTATGTTGCTATACATAGCCCTTAGGTTTGAGTGGCAATTTGGTGTTTGTGCCGTTGCTGCTCTGTTTCACGATTGCGCCATAATTTTTGGGTTATTTTCGATATTTCCCCTGGAGTTTAGCGAAACTTCAATCACAGCGGTTCTTCTTACTGCAAGCTATTCTATAAATGATACTGTTGTCATTTTTGATAGAATACGAGAAAATTTGAAAAGGCATAAAAAACTGGGGCTAAAGGAACTCATCAACTTAAGTTTGAATGAGACATTATCTCGTACAACTTTGACTGCAACAACGACGATACTGGCCGTCCTAGCTCTGTATCTATTTGGTGGAAAGATTATTGCTGCATTGGCTCTTCCAATCATGGTCGGCATTATGATTGGAACGTTCTCATCTATCTTTGTAGCGTCTCCTTTGTTAATGTACTTAAATATAAAACGGGATACTGAAGTAAAACCTGTCCCTGCGAATATTGGTTAGTCATGAATGATGAGGAGGCATCGATTCTATGCGTCTTGATTTGATCGAAAATATAACGGTCTGGCGCGTATTTAAAGTCGCCTTGCCTCTGATGATTTCAGCGTTGTCTTCCCATTTTATGCTTATCCTAGACCAATTGGTGTTAGCGCGATATTCAATTGATGCAATGATTGGTGCATCCTCAGCATCATCCTGGTGCGCTGCGTTACAGCTAGCCATAATGTCAACAACTATAATAGCTGGTTCATTTGTAGGAAATTACAATGGTGCTGGTAAGTATGAACAAGCCGGAATTCCTGTATGGCAAATGATTTGGTTTTCATTATCCCTGTTCATGGTTTCTGTTCCTCTTTCTTTATTTGCTTCTGACCTATGTATTCCCGAAAATCTCCGAGTTGAAGGTGTTCCATACTTTAGGGTGCTGATGTGTGCTGCGCCAATATATGGCGTGTGTAGTTCTCTATCTTCATTTTTTGCATCAATTGGCAAAGGGTATTTGATTACCATATCGGTAATTTTAGCAAATGTTGTGAATATATTGGTTGATATCGTATTGGTTTTTGGCTACTTTGGAATAGATTGTTATAAGGGAAGCGTTGGAGCCGCAATCGGAACAGTTATGGCGGTATCGGTCAATACAGTCATCTTGTTTGCATGCTTTATTCATCCACACATACGGAATAAATATAAGACTTTTAATTTTAGATTACAAATAGACAAATTGAAAGAATATCTAAAGTTAGGATTGGCTGGCGGGATTTCGCACATGTTTGAAACTTCTTCTTGGGCGGTACTTTACTATCTTCTAGCAAAGGTAGCGAAAGAAGAGGCTATGTTACAATCCATAGCTGTTTCGGTAAACTTGTTTATGGCATTTATAGTTTGCGGACTGGAAAAAGGAGCTATGGCAATTACATCAAATCTCCTTGGAGCTAACAAGCGTGAAAAAATTGGAAAGGTTTTGGAAAAATCATCATACATACACTTGGCATTTATAACGGTTATCGCCGTGATATTCAAATTTTATCCTGAACTCATTATAAATAATTTTATACGATTTGATATTTCTCCAGAAATATTTCAGAGAGCGTCTGATATTTTATGGCTCGTTTTGTTGTATTTTCTGATTGATGGATTTGTTTGGATAATTGCAGGAATAGTTGAAGCTGGTGGCGATATTAACTACATGATGATAACAATAGCATCATGTCTATGGTGCGTTGTAGCAATACCTGATTATTTTTTGTATAAATCTCATTTGCTTCATGTTGAGAGAACCTGGATGTTGCTTTTTGTATCTGTTGTTACTTCAGCAACTCTATTGTACTATAGATACAAGTCTAATAAATGGATACACATCAAAGTTTGAGAACTGAAATGACACCGAAATGCTCGGAATTTTCAAGAGTAATTGAGATAAAAGAAACTCTACTGGATAGGAAGTTTGAGACTAAAGCAAACTCTGATGAGCTAGTAGCTTTAGCAGAACGTTTCGATGTTCATAAGATTGAAAATTTGACTTTAGACTATTTTGTAACCGAAAAACAAGATATTTTAGGAGCATACACACTTATTGCTTCTATAAAATCTAAAGTTATAAAATTCATCGTTGAGGACAGAGAAGAAAGCATGGAAATAGATGAAAAATTTGATGTAGTCCTATTAACTGAAGATATGGCGAGAAATAATTTTGAAGAATTGAGAGAATTTGACGTAGAAGTATTCAATGAAGATAAAAGGGTAGACGTCGGGGAAATAGCATCCCAGTATCTTTCTCTTTGTATATTTATGTGAATAAAATGAAGTTTTACAAAGCGCAAACTAATGGAAATGATTTTGTTATCATTGAAGCGAATGGAAACACGTTGTCATTATCTCAAAAGAAGTTGATAGCAGACAGAAAACACGGTATTGGTTGTGATCAAATAATTTTTGCAACTCAGAAAAATGGACGATATTGTTTAGATTTTTATAATCAGGATGGAACGCATGCTAATATGTGTGGAAATGGCTCATGCGCTACTGCATTGTTTATAAAAAATAAATATGGACTTGTTTGCATGGAGTTCGAGGTATTTCAAGATGCAGAACTTTTTCCTGTCAAGGTCGGTTCTCTGGGAGAACCGGCGCAAGCGTACCTTGACAGGTTCCGGTGGCGCGATGTGGTAAAATCGCGAGCATACCACATCGCGCCACCGGAAAATATTTATAAAGCTAAAATTTTGGAAAATGATGTCAGCATAGAATTTCCTTTGCCACTGCAAGAAGGAAATATCATAACCACTGGAAACAAACATCTAATTTTGGAGATGTCTGAAATCGATAAAGTTAACGAATTTTCGCGATTAAATCCAGATTGTAACATACACTTTGTGAAACAGCTGTCATCCGACACTTTGAGAGTCAAAACCTTTGAAAAAGGAGTTGGTTGGACTTTAGCTTGTGGTAGTGGCGCAGTAGCTACTGGATATCATTCAAAAATACAAGGGAAAATTAACATCATACATGATGGAGGCAAATCGGTAGTTGAAATTAAAAAATCACATGTAAGCTTGACAACAGCACCAAGGATAGTCTACGAAGGAGAATTGTATGAGTAGAGTATTTTATAAAAATTCTGAACTTTTATTAAAAATTCCCGAATCTCCCGATGAAGTCGGGTATGACATATCAGTCTCCAAAGTCTATGATGAGATCAAAAATGCAAGATTTGAAGAGGACAGTTCTGTTTCTTTTGGAGTTTGGCAACACGAATTAAAAAAGGCGGATTGGGAATTAACAGAGCAACTTTGCGTGGATGCTTTAAAAACTAAATCGAAGGATTTTCAAATTCTTGGCTGGTTAATCGAAGCTCTTGTGATGCTTGATGGATTTGCTGGCATAACTCGCGGAATGCAAATTTTGAAGGATTTTTCCAGAGCATTTTGGGAAATTGGCTATCCTCGAAAAGACGACAACTCATCAGATACTGAGCAAAAATTACGCATTTGTGACTGGATATTTGAGGTTGTTGAAAAAAAGTCGAAATTTATTCATATTGCTCCAAGCGATAGCGACAAATCATTTGATTTATACCAATATGAATACGCTCTGGAACTGAAAAATATTGCAACTCGTTCTCCTACTTCTTCCTCCAAAATTGTAGAAAATGCCCAAAAAGACGGGCACAAAACACTGGAGGATATAGTCGCTATAGTGAAGACATTTTCACAATCGGATTTTCAGAGGATTTTAGATAATGTGCAAGTTATAAAAACAGAAAAAACATTGCTGGATGAAGTTTTATTAGCTCAGACTGGCAAAAATATAAATTCATTTTCTGGGCTGATGGAAAATCTAAAGAAAATAGAACAATTTTTAGAAAGCGAGATGCAAAAATTTAAAGAAGATAAAAAAGTGTCACAACCGAGCACACCGAAGACGAACAGTCGAGACGATATTTACAATTCTATTGCAGACCTCGCGAATCAACTAGCCATATTGGAAAAGCACAGTCCTAGTGCATTTATATTAAACCTTGTCGTGTCCTGGAAAAACAAAAACTTGCTTGAAATCATGGATGATCTAAAATCTGGCAATTCCGAAGCGCACCGTCTATTGAAACAACTCTTAAATTGATAACAAGTAAAAAATTCTTTTGCTTGTTCTTTGTATGGTCGCAAAGCCACCTATAACACGAAAACTTCAGGAACACAAAGTGCGCCAAACACTCGAAAATTATCTCATCTAGAGAGATGCCACAAATCGTTTTGCCTACTCTGCTCAAGTTTTTTTTAAGCTGTTTAAGAGTGGCATCTGAATTACGCTTTAGTTATTCAGTTATCCGTTTTATTGGCACTAGCTATCTTGTCCTTTAACATATTTAAATAATAGCTCATTGCATTTTTGTAGCTCTCTTGGTTTTGTATAGACTTGCATATAAAACGTACAATACACTTCGGAGTCAGTAAGTATTTTCCAAAGCTAGACAAGCTAAATTGCGTATCTCTGCACAAAATCCAACTGTTTTCTTTATCCGCCAACTTTTCGTCAATGGGCTCATCCAGCCAGTAGTTGTAAAGACATTTGTTGAGTTTCTGAATATATCCAATTAAGTCATCAAAATATTCCGAGCCGTGATTATTGTGTGCTGCATATTCATATCCGACTGTCATAAGATATTCAATTTTTTCTACTATGTATTTTATTTACCCATACTTAAATCTACGATTATAAGATATTTCGTAATCCAGTAGCATAATATAAATTGGTTGTAATGATTTATTTCCCTCTATTTCTTTTCTCAACGATTGCAATCTTTCGTCAGCTATCAAATTTTTATACAAACTGACCATATCATCGTAGTGTTTAATCATCCAGTGACAACATTCTGTACTCTCGCGACAATCAGGCACTGTAACTTTTTTAAACGCTAATGCGCCATATTTGACTTTATACACACATTCTGGCAATGGTGTTTTTCCGAAAAACGTATCTATAGAACTAGACGGACCAGCTAAGACCTCAGAAATTGGTGTTGCTCCAATCAAAACTGCTGAAGAAACCAAAACATTCAAAAACTTCATATAAAACCTTCACTTTCAAATCAACTTAATCCGTGTTGTATGACATTTTAAGAATGCTATGCAATGATTTTTATGCAGTGTATAAGTTCACTAGATATGAGACAAAAATTGGATTGGTTTGAGTGCGACAACTAAAAGCAAGCAAATAGATAAAAAAGTTTCCAGAATTAAATTGTTAGTTCTTAATTTAAGAAAGGAGACTTTGGATTATGCAAATACAGCAGTTACACTCGCTTGTTGCACCAGAAAAGGAATAGCGGATTTTGAAAAACTTTGTGATGAACAATTCAAAGAGTGGGAATTGCTATACTGCCATGGG